>JBDSAB010000134.1:0-12009 GCA_039922395.1 Caldimonas sp. | reverse complement strand
AGCGCTTCCTTCATCGCGACGAGCCCGAGCACGGCCTCGCGGCCGTCGATGATGCGGTGGTCGTACGACATCGCGAGATAGTTCATCGGCCGGACGACGACCTGTCCGTTCTCGACGACCGCGCGATCCTTGGTTGCATGGACGCCGAGGATCGCCGATTGCGGCGGGTTGATGATCGGCGTCGACAGCATCGAGCCGAAGACCCCACCGTTCGAGATCGAGAACGTTCCGCCGGTAAGGTCGTCGAGAGACAGCTTGCCGTCCTTGGCCTTCTGGCCGAACTCGGCGATCTTCTTCTCGATGTCGGCGAAGCTCATCTGGTCCGCGTTGCGCAGGATCGGCACGACCAGGCCGCGCGGCGACCCGACGGCGATGCCGATGTCGAAGTAGCCGTGGTAGACGATGTCGTTGCCATCCACCGACGCGTTGATGACCGGGTACTTCTTCAGCGCGGCGACGACCGCCTTCACGAAGAAGCTCATGAAGCCGATCTTGACGCCGTGCTCCTTCTCGAACTTGTCCTGGAAGCGCTTGCGCATCTCGACGACGGGCGCCATGTTCACTTCGTTGAACGTGGTGAGGATCGCGTTCGTGGCCTGCGACTGCAGCAGGCGCTCTGCAACCCGCGCGCGCAGGCGGCTCATCGGCACGCGCTGCTCGGGGCGATCGCCGTAACTCGCCTGCGGTGGAACCGCGACCGGTGGCAGCGCCGGCTTCGCAGCGGCAGGAGCGGTCGGCGGCGCGACGGGCGGGCGGACTGCGGGCGCAGCGCCTGCTTCCATCGTCGCCAGCACGTCGCCCTTCGTGATGCGACCGTCCTTGCCGGTCCCGGTCACCGAGTCCCTGGCCAGCTGGTTGTCGGCCATCAGCTTCGCCGCAGCGGGCATGGCCACGCCACTGGCCTTGCCGCTCGGCGCTGCTGCCGGCGCGGCAGGAGCTGGCGCGGGCGCTGCTGCAGTGGGAGAGGCCGCTTTGACCTCGAGCGGGCTCAGCGCGGCAACGCCTTCGGTATCGATCTTCGCGATGACTTCTTCGGCAACGCAGCTGTCGCCATCGTTCCTGACGAGCTGCGTGAGAACACCGGCAGCGGGCGCCGGAACCTCGAGCACGACCTTGTCGGTTTCGATCTCGACCAGGATCTCGTCGAGCGCAACAGCTTCGCCGGGTCGCTTCTTCCATTGCAACAGCGTCGCCTCGGCCACCGATTCGGACAGCTGAGGAACCTTGACTTCTACGATTGCCATTTGGATGTTCTCGTTTTCGGGGCACCGCCGTGCCGACTGCACCACTCGTGAGACGCAGTTCGGCACGCAACGCGTCGCGGCCTTCGCGCCGCGACGTGCGCCAATCTATTTCGTTAGCACGAAGCCCTTCAGCTTGTTGAATGCCTGCTCGAGCAGCGCCTTCTGCTGCTCCTGGTGGAGGTGCGCGTACCCGACCGCCGGCGACGCTGACGCTGGTCGGCCGGCGTAGCCGAGCCGCTGGCCTTCGGTCATGTTCTCGTGGATGTAGTGCTGGACGAAGAACCAGGCGCCCTGGTTCTGCGGCTCGTCCTGGCACCACACGACGTCGGTCGCGTTCGGGTAGCGCTTGGTCTCGCTCGCGAACGCCTTGTGCGGGAACGGGTAGAGCTGCTCGACGCGAAGGATTGCGACGTCGTTGGCCTTGCGATCAGTCCTCGCCTTGACCAGGTCGTAGTAGACCTTGCCGGAGCAGACGATGATGCGCTTGACCTTCTCGGCCACGATCTCGGCATTCGCTTCGCCGATGACGGTCTTGAACTCGCCCTTCGTGAAGTCGGACAGCGGCGAGGATGCATCCTTCGCGCGCAGCAGCGACTTCGGCGTCATGATGATCAGCGGCTTGCGGAACATGCGGACCATCTGCCGGCGCAGCACATGGAAGATCTGGCTCGCCGACGTCGGCTGCACGACCTGCATGTTGTTGTCGGCCGAAAGCTGCATGAAACGCTCGAGCCTGGCTGACGAGTGCTCGGGTCCCTGGCCCTCGTAGCCGTGCGGCAGCATCAGCGTGATGCCGTTGGCGCGGCCCCACTTGACCTCGCCGGACGCGATGAACTGGTCGATCACGACCTGCGCGCCATTCACGAAGTCGCCGAACTGGGCCTCCCAGATCACCAGCGTGTTCGGTTCGGCGCTCGCGTAGCCGTACTCGAAACCGAGCACCGCTTCTTCCGACAGCAACGAGTCGATCACCACGAAAGGCGCCTGACCGTCGGCAACGTGCTGCAGCGGCGTGTAGGTGCCTTCGTCCCACTTCTCGCGGTTCTGGTCGTGCAGCACCGAGTGCCGGTGCGTGAAGGTCCCACGTCCGGAGTCTTCGCCCGACAGCCGGACGCAATACCCGCTCGCGACCAGCGACGCGAACGCCAGATGCTCGCCCATGCCCCAATCGACGCGGGTCTCGCCTCGGCCCATTGCGGCACGATCGGCGAGCACCTTCTCGACCAGCGGATGGGCCTTGAAGTTCGGCGGAAGCGTCGTTACGCGCTCGGCCAGCCGCTTGATCTCGGCCAGCGGCAGCGCGGTGTCGGCCGCATCGGTCCACTTGCGGTTCAGGAACGGCGCCCAGTCGACCGCGTACTTGCTCTTGTAGTTGGTCAGCACCGGATCGTAGGTGCTCTTGCCCGCATCCATCGCAGCGCGCAGCGCCTTCACCATCTCGTCCGGCCCTTCGGCCGTGACGACGCTTTGGGCCACGAGCTTGTCGCCGTACAGCTTTCGCGTGCCCGGATGGCGCGCGATCTTCTTGTACATCAGCGGCTGGGTCAGGGCCGGCGTGTCCTGCTCGTTGTGGCCGAGCTTTCTGAAGCAGACGATGTCGACGACGACGTCCTTGTTGAAATCCTGCCGATAGTCGAGCGCCAGGCGCGAGGCCAGCACGACTGCCTCGGCGTCGTCGCCGTTCACGTGCAGGACGGGTGCCTCGATCATCTTGACGACGTCGGTGCAGTAGAGGGTCGAACGCGAATCGCGCGGATCGGAAGTCGTGAACCCGATCTGGTTGTTGATGACGACGTGCACCGTGCCGCCGGTGTAGTAGCCACGGGTCTGTGCCAGCGCCAGCGTCTCCATCACCACACCTTGTCCCGCGAAGGCCGCGTCGCCGTGAACGATGACCGGCAGGACGCTGTCGCCGTCGGTGTCGCCCCGGCGGTCGAGCCGCGCCTTCACCGAACCTTCGACGACCGGGTTGACGATTTCGAGGTGCGATGGGTTGAAGGCGAGGCTCAGGTGAACCGGGCCACCCTCGGTCGTGATGTCGCTCGAGAATCCCTGGTGGTACTTGACGTCGCCGGACGGCAAGCTTTCGGGCGCCGTGTGATCGAACTCGGCAAACAGGTCCTTCGGCATCTTGCCGAGGGTGTTGACGAGCACGTTGAGCCGGCCGCGGTGCGCCATGCCGATGACGATCTCCTGCACGCCCTTGCGGCCGGCGTGCTGGACGATCTCGTCCATCGAGGCGATGAAGCTCTCGCCGCCTTCCAGCGAGAAGCGCTTCTGCCCGACGTACTTGGTGTGCAGATAGCGCTCGAGTCCTTCGGCGGCAGTCAGCCGGTCGAGGATGTGACGCTTCTCGTCGGCGCTGAAGTTCGGCTTCGACCGAACGCTTTCGAGCCGCTGCTGCCACCAACGCTTTTCGGCCGGATCGGTGATGTGCATGTACTCGGCACCGATCGTGCCGCAGTAGGTTTCGCGCAGCGCCTGGACGATCTCGCGCAAGGTCATGTGCTCGGCGGCCGAGAAGTACGTGTTCGTCGCGCTGAACGACATGTCCATGTCGGCTTCGGACAGGTCGTAGAACGCCGGCTCGAGCTCGGGAATCTTCGGCCGCTCCTGCCGCTTCAGCGGATCGAGGTCGGCCCAGCGTGAGCCGAGGATGCGGTAGGCGGCGATCAGGGACTGGACATGAACCTGCTTGCGCGCCACCGCCAGGTCTGCGCTCGACGCCTTGTTGCCGAACGCGTTGGCCTTGGCGCGTTGCGCGAACGACTCGACGACCGGCGCATGCGCCACGTCGCGGGCATTGCTGCCGTCGTTGGCCGGAACGTGCTGAAGAGCGTCGAAGTAGGACCGCCAGCTGTCGGGGACAGACCCGGGGTTGTCGAGGTAAGCCTCGTACAACTCTTCGACGTACGGGGCATTGCCACCGAACAGGTACGAATTGGACCTGTATTGCTGCATCATTTCGCTCACCTCGTGCACCGGTTTCCGGTGCTGCTAGTGGGTTGATAACCTTTCGCATACCGGCTCGACCGGCGGGCGAAACAGCGACCCGCAACGCTGTTTGCCGCGGGAAGAACTCGACTGCGAGTTACGTGGGCACTGTACCACCGGCCCTGTCGAGCATTGCGCTCTTGGCTGGCTTGACCTGACGCCGTGCTCAGATCGCACAGATCCGCAGTCGCGCGGCCAGGTACTCGTTGCGCAGGCGCGCGATCAGCTCTCGCGCCGGCAGCACCGCCTTCACGGCGCCGATGCCCTGACCACAACCCCAGATGTCCTTCCAGGCCTTGCGCGTCGAGCCGAAATCCATTGCGCTCGGGTCGCTCTCCGGCAGTCGGTCGGGGTCGAGCCCGGCGCTGCGAATCGAACCCTTCAGATAGTTGCCGTGCACACCGGTGAACAGGTTGCTGTAGACGATGTCGTCGCTGGTGCTCTCGACGATGAGCGCCTTGTAGGCATCGACGGCACGCGCCTCCTCCGTCGCGACAAACGCCGAGCCGATGTAGGCGAAGTCCGAACCCATCGCCTGCGCCGCGAGGACCGCGCCACCCGTCGAGATCGCACCGCTGAGCGCCAGTGGCCCGTCGAACCATTCGCGAATCTCCTGGATCAGCGCAAACGGACTCTTCACGCCCGCGTGCCCGCCCGCGCCCGCCGCCACCGCGATCAACCCGTCGGCGCCCTTCTCGATCGCCTTCTTCGCAAATGTGTTGTTGATGATGTCGTGCATCACGATGCCGCCCCACGCGTGCACGGCATCGTTCACGTCCTGCCGGGCGCCCAACGAGGTGATGACGATCGGCACTTTGTACTTCGCGCAGACCGCCATGTCGTGGTCGAGACGGTCATTGCTCCGGTGCACGATCTGGTTGATCGCGAACGGCGCCGCCTTCCGTTCCGGATGGGCCTTGTCATGCGCGGCCAGGCCCTCGGTGATCTCTGCCAACCACTCGTCGAGCTGCTCGGCCGGCCGGGCGTTCAGCGCCGGCATCGAGCCGATGACGCCGGCCTTGCACTGCTCGAGCAGCAGCTTCGGATTGCTGACGATGAACAAGGGCGCGCCGAAGATCGGCAGCGGCAGATTGCGAAGAACGGGCGGCAGCGGCATGGGTTCGGGTGTCCTCCGGAGGGTCAGAACGCTTCGAGAGCCATCGCGGTGACGCTCTCGCCGCCCTCGACGATGGCATCGCGCAAGCCAGGCGCCTTGCTGAGCAGGTGCAGCGCGTAGAAGTGGGCCGTGGCGATCTTCGCCTGCAGAAATGCGGCGTCGCCGATGCCATCGCGCAGCTGGTCTTCGGCGACCAGCAAAGCACGCCCCAGTTGCCAGCCCGCGACCACATTGCCTGCCAGCATCAGGTACGGCACGGAGCCGGCGAACACCGCATTCGGGTTCGAGCGGGTGCGCTCGGCGACGAAGCGCACGACGTCCTCGAACGCCGCACGGGCTGCACCGAGGCGCTTGGCCACGGCCCGGGCCTCGACCGTCTCCCGTTTCGACAGTTCGGCTTCCGTGGACGCGATCTGCCGGGCGATCGCGAGCGCGGTCCGACCGCCGTCGCGGGAAGTCTTGCGCCCGACGAGGTCGTTGGCCTGGATGGCCGTCGTCCCTTCGTAGATCGTCAGGATGCGTGCATCACGCAGGTATTGCGCTGCGCCGGTCTCTTCGATGAACCCCATGCCGCCGTGCACCTGCACGCCGAGACTCGCGACCTCGATGCTCATCTCGGTGCTATAGCCCTTCACAAGCGGCACCATGAACTCGTAGAAGAGCTGGTTCTCCTTGCGCACCTCGGCATCCGGATGGTGATGCGCCGCGTCGAACGCCGCTGCGGCCACCAGCGCCATCGCCCGGCAGCCTTCGGTGTAGGCGCGCATCGTCATCAACATGCGCCGGACGTCGGGGTGGTGGATGATGGGTCCGCTGCCCGGCAACGAACCATCGACCGGTCGCGACTGGATGCGCTCGCGCGCGAATGCGGCAGCCTTCTGGTACGCACGCTCGGCGACCGCGATGCCCTGCATGCCGACTGCGTAACGGGCCGCGTTCATCATGATGAACATGTATTCGAGACCGTGGTTCTCCTGGCCGACCAGATATCCCGTTGCGCCGCCACCATCGCCGAACTGAAGCACAGCCGTGGGGCTCGCCTTGATGCCGAGCTTGTGTTCGATGCTGACGCACTGCACATCGTTGCGGGGTCCCGGCGTGCCATCTGCTGTGGGAATGAACTTCGGCACGATGAAGAGACTGATTCCCTTCACGCCTTCGGGAGCGCCCACCACTCGCGCCAGCACGAGGTGCACGATGTTGGCGGCCATGTCGTGCTCGCCGTAGGTGATGAAGATCTTCGTCCCGAAGATCCGGTAGCTCCTGTCGGGCTGCGGCTCCGCACGGGTCCGCACCAACGCGAGATCCGAGCCGGCCTGCGGTTCGGTCAGGTTCATCGTGCCAGTCCACGCGCCGGAGATCATCTTCGGCAGGTAGAGCGCCTGCTGCTCCGGCGTGCCCGCGGTCAGCAAGGCCTCGATCGCGCCGTCGGTCAGCAGAGGGCACAAAGCGAAGCTCATGTTGGCGCTGTTGAGCATCTCGATGCAGGCCGCGCCAATCGTCTTCGGCAGGCCCTGGCCGCCGAATTCGGCCGGATGCTGCATGCCCTGCCACCCACCCTCGCCGAACTGGCGAAATGCCTCCTTGAAGCCCGGCGATGTGGTGACCTTGCCGTCCTTCAGCGACGACGGGTTGCGATCACCTTCCGCGTTGAGCGGCGCCACCACGCCTTGATTGAAATTGGCGCACTCCTCGAGCACCGCCTCAGCGGTGTCTAGGCCGGCGTCTTCGAACCCCGGCATCGCTGCGACGGCCTCAAGACCCGCCAGCTCCTTCATGCAGAACAGCATGTCCTTGACCGGTGCGACATAGCTCATGGGTATCTCCTTGTCGGATCAGGCAGCAAAAAGCCCGTTTGCCATGGTGCGGTCAAACGGGCCCTCGGCTGCGGCGGCGAATACCGTCAGAGTGCTGCCACCAGTTCCGGCACCGCATTGAAGAGGTCAGCCTCGAGGCCGTAGTCGGCGACGCTGAAGATCGGCGCCTCGGCGTCCTTGTTGATCGCGACGATGACCTTCGAGTCCTTCATGCCGGCCAGGTGCTGGATGGCGCCGCTGATCCCGCACGCGATGTAGAGCTGCGGCGCGACGATCTTGCCGGTTTGCCCGACCTGCCAGTCGTTCGGCGCATAGCCCGCGTCGACGGCGGCGCGGCTGGCACCTAGCGCCGCACCCAGCTTGTCGGCAAGGGGCGTCAGCACGGCGGTGAACTTGTCGCTCGAACCCATCGCCCGGCCACCGGAAACGATGACCTTCGCCGCGGTCAATTCCGGACGATCGTTCTTCGCGATCTCGCTGCCGACGAACGAGGACTTGCCTGAATCGCCGACCGCCGGAACGGAATCGACCGAAGCCGAACCCCCGCTCGCGGCTGCCGGGTCGAAGCCGGTCGTCCGGACCGTGATCACCTTCTTGGCATCGAGGCTCTGTACGGTCGCGATCGCGTTGCCGGCGTAAATGGGCCGCTCGAACGTATCGGCACCGATGACCTTCGTGATGTCGGAGATCTGCCCGACATCCAGCTTGGCTGCCACGCGCGGCGCCACATTTTTACCTGCGGCCGTTGCCGGAAACAGCAGATGGCTGTAGTCCGACGCGATGGCGAGCACCTGGGCCGCGAGATTCTCGGCCAGCCCGTGAGCGAACTGCTCGCCGTCTGCATGCAGCACCCGCTTGACGCCCGCGACTTGCGCGGCGGCCGCTGCGGCGCCGCCTGCGTTCGATCCGGCGACCAGCACGTGCACCTCGGGGTCGCACAGCAGGGCCGCTGCGATGGTGTTGAGCGTTGCGCCCTTGATGCTGGCGTGGTCGTGTTCGGCGATGACGAGGGCTGGCATGTCAGATGACCTTGGCTTCGTTCTTCAGTTTGGCGACGAGCGTCGCCACGTCGGGAACCTTGATGCCGGCGCTGCGCTTGGGCGGCTCGCTGACTTTCAAGGTCTTCAGGTGGGCCTTGATGTCCACGCCCAAGTCTTCCGGCTTGAGGATGTCCATCGTCTTCTTCTTGGCCTTCATGATGTTGGGCAGCGTCACATAACGCGGCTCGTTCAGGCGCAAGTCCGTCGTGATGATGGCCGGCAACGTGATCTTCAATGTCTCGAGGCCACCGTCCACCTCGCGGGTGACTTGTGCCGCGCCGTCGGCAATCTCGACCTTCGACGCGAAAGTAGCTTGCGGGAGGTCTGCCAGCGCCGCGAGCATCTGCCCGGTCTGGTTGCAATCATCGTCGATGGCTTGCTTGCCGAGAATGACCAGACCCGGCTGTTCCTTGTCGATCAGGGCCTTCAACAGCTTTGCGACCGCCAGCGGCTGGAGCTCGGCATCCGTGCTGACGAGGATCGCGCGATCGGCGCCGATCGCCATCGCGGTCCGCAATGTTTCCTGGCATTGCTGAACGCCGCACGACACAGCGATAACCTCGGTCGCTGCGCCCTTCTCTTTCAGGCGGACCGCCTCTTCGACGGCAATCTCGTCGAACGGGTTCATCGACATCTTGACGTTGGCAATGTCGACGCCGGTGCCGTCCGACTTGACGCGCACCTTGACGTTGTAGTCGACCACCCGCTTGACGGGAACGAGGATCTTCATGGACGTGGAACTCCTACAGCAGCAGCCGTTTCAATTTCATTCTAGTGCTCGTCTTTCGGCGCCGCGCCAGAGCTGTCTTTGCAGGCCGGGCACGAAAAGCACGCTCGTACTATTTTATAGCGGCCGCCCAAATGAGCGCAGAACCCGTGGTGCCCGGGACGGGACTTGAACCCGTACGCCCTCTTGCAAGAAGCGGCGGATTTTAAGTCCGCTGTGTATACCAATTTCACCACCCGGGCCCGCGGGCATTATCGACGGGCGCCTTTGGAAAGGAGGCGGGAGCGCAAGCTATTCGTTCGGGTTGTTGCCGTGCAATCCGTGCGCTGCCTTGAACCGCATGTGGACTTCGTCGAGTCGATCGACAACGTGCTGCACTGCCGCCATGTCCCGGACCGGTGCCTCAAGCAACCGCTTCAGTTCGGCGCGAAGTCGATCGTACTCAACGGATAGGTCGTCTGCGTCCACGTTGGGTCCGCGTGAGGGCTGGAGGCGCGGCGCGGAGTCGAACCGCGCTAATCGGATTTGCAATCCGGTGCATAACCGCTTTGCTACCGCGCCAGATCTCGATGCATGCCTTCAGGAGGCCGCCGGACAATGCGATGATCTCAAAAAAAGAAGGAAGCATCATGCTTCCTTCTTCGATGACTGGAGCGGGAGAAGAGTCTCGAACTCTCGACCTCAACCTTGGCAAGGTTGCGCTCTACCAACTGAGCTACTCCCGCAAATCTCTCAACTCACTCCTGAACCGAGAGCAGAAATTATAGGGGAAAGAACATCGGCTCAGCCGGCGCGTCCCTTGGTCAATGGGTCAACAGATCCGGGCCCACGATGGGGGCCGGCGCCGCTGCCGAGGCCACCACGCTCTCGGCCGGCTTGGCCGGCTCGTCTTCCGGCAACGGCTGGGGCATCGTCTCGAGGGCGACCTCGAGCACACGATCGATCCAGCGCACCGGCACGATCTCGAGGTGGTTCTTGACGTTCTCAGGAATGTCCTGGAGGTCCTTGACGTTCTCCTCCGGAATCATCACGGTTGTGATGCCGCCCCGGTGCGCAGCGAGCAGCTTCTCTTTCAAGCCGCCGATCGCCGTGACCTCGCCTCGCAGCGTGATCTCGCCGGTCATCGCCACATGCGCCCTGACCGGAATACCGGTCAAGGCCGAGACGAATGCGGTCGTCATTGCGATGCCCGCGCTCGGGCCGTCCTTTGGCGTCGCGCCGTCCGGTACGTGGATGTGCACGTCGCGCTTCTCGAACATCTCGTCCTTGATGCCGAGCCGGCGCGAACGGCTTCGCACCACGGATCGCGCCGCCTCGACCGATTCCTTCATCACGTCGCCCAGTTGACCGGTGCGGATGATGTTGCCCTTGCCCGGCATGACCGCGGCCTCGATCGTCAGGAGATCGCCGCCGACTTCGGTCCAGGCGAGCCCCACCACTTGGCCGACCTGATTCTTCTTCTCGGCCTGGCCGAAGTCGAATTTGCGAACGCCCAGGTAGTCGTTGAGGTTGTCCTCGACGACGACGACCTTGCCATTGGCCTGCTTGAGCTGGGTCGCCTTCACGACCTTGCGGCAGATCTTGGAGATCTCGCGCTCGAGCGAGCGGACTCCGGCCTCGCGGGTGTAGTAGCGCACGATGCCACGCACCGCCGACTCCGTAACCTCGAGCTCACCCTCGCGAACGCCGTTGTTCTTGGCCTGCTTCGGCAGCAGGTAGCGCAGCGCGATGTTGACCTTCTCGTCCTCGGTATAGCCCGAGAGTCGGATCACCTCCATCCGGTCGAGAAGCGCCGGCGGGATGTTCATCGAATTCGACGTGGCGATGAACATCGTGTCCGACAGATCGAAGTCGACTTCGACGTAGTGGTCGCTGAACGTGTGGTTCTGCTCAGGGTCGAGAACCTCGAGCAAGGCGGACGACGGGTCGCCGCGGAAGTCCATGCCGAGCTTGTCGATCTCATCGAGCAGGAACAACGGATTGCGGGTACCGATCTTCGTCAGGCTCTGCAGCACCTTACCCGGCATCGAGCCAATGTAGGTGCGGCGGTGCCCGCGGATCTCGGCTTCATCACGCACGCCACCCAGCGCCATGCGGACGAACTTGCGCCCGGTCGCTCGGGCGACGCTCTGGCCGAGCGACGTCTTGCCGACGCCTGGTGGGCCGACGAGGCAGAGAATCGGCGACTTGACCTTGTCGACGCGCTGCTGGACTGCGAGGTACTCGAGAATCCGGTCCTTGACCTTGTCGAGGCCATAGTGGTCCTCGTTCAGCACCTGCTCGGCGAAGGCGAGGTCATGCTTGATCTTCGTGCGCTTCGACCACGGCAGATTCACCAGCGTGTCGATGTAGTTGCGCACGACGGTGGCCTCGGCCGACATCGGTGACATCAGCTTCAGCTTCTTGAACTCGGCGTCGACCTTCTTGCGCGCTTCCTTCGGCATCTTGGCGGCAACGATCTTCTTCTCGAGCTCTTCCATGTCGGCGCCCTCTTCGCCGTCACCAAGCTCCTTCTGGATCGCCTTGACCTGCTCGTTCAGGTAGTACTCGCGCTGGCTCTTCTCCATCTGGCGCTTCACGCGTCCGCGGATGCGCTTCTCGACCTGCAGGATGTCGACCTCGTGCTCGAGCTGCTCGAGCAGCTTCTCGAGCCGCTTGTCGACGCTGAACAGATCGAGCACCGATTGTTTGTTCTCGAGCTTCAACGGCAGATGCGCGGCGATCGTGTCAGCCAGCCGGCCGGCGTCGTCGATGCCGGCGATGGATGTCAGGATTTCCGGCGGGATCTTCTTGTTGAGCTTGACGTACTGGTCGAACTGCTGCGTGACAGCACGCCGCAGCGCCTCGATCTCCGGCTGCGTGTCAGCTTCGGGCGGAACCGGCGTGACCTCGGAAACGAAGTACTCGCCGTTGTCGGTGATGCTGTGCGTGTTGGCGCGCTGCATGCCTTCGACCAGCACCTTGACCGTGCCGTCCGGCAGCTTGAGCATCTGCAGGATGCTCGAGACGCAGCCGACCTCGAACATGTCGTCGGGCTTCGGCTCGTCCTTGCCGGCCGCCTTCTGCGCGA
>JBDSAB010000133.1:0-3501 GCA_039922395.1 Caldimonas sp. | reverse complement strand
TCCGCTGCGGAAACGAGCGACGCTTCGCTGCGTTCGTTGACATCCAGGAGTACGCTGACGCCGTCGAACCGGGTGTCCTGAACGCCCTTCTCTATGAGCAGAGCGAGTTCATCGAGACCCAGAGCTTTTCGATCCTGCCGCGGCGTGAAGCGATGCGTGCACTCGAGCTGCAGCGCGATCAGCTGATCGCGAGCGACGACGTCGTCGAGACACAGATCGCCGAGATGGATGTGGCGCTCGATCACCTTGGCGACGGCCAGTTCTGTATGGGGGAGTATCACTACTCACTGCTGGTCTTCGGTGATGACGTCGAGGATGCGAGCCGCCGCGCAGCCCGCGCGGTCGGTGCCGTCGGCGAGAGCTGCAGCCTGCAGCTGCACCCGGTCGACCTCGTTGCCGATGCCGCGTGGTTCGCGCAGATGCCCGGCAACTGGCAATGGCGGCCGCGCGAGGCCAAGTTGTCGTCGCGCGCCTTCGCGGCGCTCGCTGCCGGCCACAACTTCGCGCGCGGCAAGCGCGATGGCAATCCCTGGGGCGAGGCCCTTGTCCTCCTCCGCACGCCAAGCGGGCAGCCGTTCTACCTGAACCTGCACCAGAGCCCGGACGGCGAAGACTCCGGCGACCAGAAGCTGCCCGGCAACACGTTGGTGATCGGCTCGACCGGCGTCGGCAAGACGACCCTCGTGATGCTCTTGCTGGCGCTGACCCGCAAATGGAACCCGGCGCCGCGCCTGGTCCTCTTCGATCTGGACCGTGGCAGCGAGATCGCGCTGCGAGCGCTGGGCGGAAGGTACTTCACCCTGGAAGCCGGCAAGCCGACCGGCTGCAACCCCCTGCAGCGCGAGCCGACCCCGGCGCGGATCCAGTTCTGGGAACAACTGGTTCGGACCTGCATCGAGACGCCGGCGCTGCCGCTGCTGCCAGCGGACGAACGATCGATCGCCGATGCGGTGTGCTCGGTCGCCTCCATGCCGAAGGCCTTGAGACGGTTCTCGACGGTGCGGCAGAACCTGCCGAAGACCGGCGAGAACAGCCTCTTCGAGCGGCTGGGACGCTGGTGCAAAGGTGGCGCCCTCGGGTGGGTCTTCGACGAGGCCGACGACCGGCTGAACGATCTGCACGAAGCCCCAGCCATTGGCTTCGACACTACCGAGTTCCTTGACCTCCCAGAGGTGCGCACACCGGTGATGCTGTACCTGCTCGACGTGATGGGTGAGCTCGTCAATGGCGAACGGCTGATCTACGTGATCTCGGAGTTTTGGAAGGCCCTCGACAACGAGATCTTCAGCGACTTCGCCAAGCAGAAGCAGAAGACGATCCGAAAGCAGAACGGCCTCGGCATCTTCGACACTCAGAGCCCGTCGGACGTGCTGCGCCACCCGATCGGCCGCACGATGGTCGAGCAGAGCGTGACCAAGATCTTCCTCGCCAATTCGGAGGCACTCCGGGAGGAATATGTCGAGGGCTTCGGCCTCAGCGACGCCGAGTTCGACATCGTCCGCAGTCTCAGCTCACGCGGCGGGCGGTCGTTTCTGGTCAAGCAGGGCGACAGCAGCGCGATCTGCGAGCTTGACTTGGCCGGACTGGAGGACTTCGTGACCGTGCTTTCCGCCACCACCGACAACGTGGCACTGCTGGACCGCATCAGGGCAAAGGTCGGTGACGACCCCGATCGCTGGATGCCGCTGCTTTTCAACGCGGTTCGAGACCGCAAGGCCAATGCAGGAAGGATGACCTCATGAGACTTCTAGCGACTCTGACTTTGTGCCTTGTTGCGCTCAGCGCGCCACCCGCGGATGCGCAGTTCGTCAAAGGCAACGAGGCGGTCAAGGCGACAACGACGGGAAGGAAGGTAGAGACGCCCCCAGTTCCTGCGACGGTCGGTAAGCCGTGCGGAGCCTCATCGAGCTGTCACGCGGGCGCGTGGCGCATGGTCGAGACCGATGCGGGGTTGGTCGAGTGCACCGAACCCTGGGGACGGCAGGGGACCTGCCGTAGCTCGACCTACGGCACCGAGAAGCTCCGCCGCGTTTGGGTCATCAAGCGCGGCTCTGAATGGCTGCAGTGTCAACACCCTGATGTCGACAGCAAGTGCGCCCCGATGTTTGCCCGTCCACCGGCGAACCTGCCTTTCGACGAAGTTCAGTAGGAGGTAAGAATCATGTTTGCCTGGATGGGCGCCAAACTGACTGCGGTGCTGAACACGTATGTGCTCGGAGTCGTTACGACTCTTATGGCCAGCATTGGCCCTGTCGCGCTCGCTTCATTGACGCTGTGGGTGCTGCTATATGGATGGGCCGTCCTTCGCAACGAAGTTCCGGAGACAGTCCCTACCTTCCTTTGGAAGGCAACCAAGATCGGTCTTGTGCTGGCGTTCGCGCTTCAGTCCAACTTCTACATCTCGAATGTCGCCGACACGGCGAATAGTCTCGCGACAGGTGTCGCCACAACGTTCCTGCCATCTGGAGCGCCGACAACCACGGTGACATCGCCCTATAAGCTGCTCGACGACTTCAACGACAGCGCGAGCACGCAAGTCGCCGACATCATGAAGGAGGCCGGGATCACACGGCTCGACCTCCTGCTGGCGGCCAGCGTGTTTTCGATCGGCTCGGTCGCCTTCCTCTGCGTGGCCGTCTTCGTCGTCACGCTCTCGACTGTCTTCCTGACCTTCGTCATCGGCATCGGACCGCTGTTCATCCTCTGTCTTGCCTGGAAGCCGACGCAGCGGTTCTTTGACAGCTGGCTGTCGATGCTGCTGAACGCCGTCGTGCTGACCTGGTTCGCCTTCTTCGCCCTCGGCCTCAGTACGTACATCGGCAAAGAGATGTTCATTGGTATTCAGAATGCCGGCGGCTTCCTCGGCACCACGCTCAACGTTCTCGGCGAGGCGACCCGCTACTGCGTCCTGATGCTCGTGATGGCGATCATTTGCTTCCAGGCGCCGAGCCTCGCCTCCGCCCTGACCGGTGGTGCCGCCGTGCAGCAAGGCGTGCAGATGATCCAGAACGCGATGATGGTCGCCGGCCTTCGCGCCGCGAGCTCGGGTCGATACGGATCCGCAACCACCGCAGCAGGCGCCGCAACCAACGGTGGTGTCATCCGCGCAGGCACTGGCCTTTCGCACGCTGCCGGCCAAGCGGTCGGTGCCACCGGACTAGCCGGCGCGCGCTTCGCATCGACGATGGCCACTGGCGCCAGTGCCGTCGTCCGCCAGGGGTACGGCTATGCCCGCACCGCCGCCTACAAGCTCGCTGCGCTGCGCGGCCGGGCCTGATCGTCACCTCACCAGGAGCTTCGCCATGACAACTCGCAATTTGATTCGTCGCATCGCCGCCGCCACTCTCCTCAGCATCGACGCAAGCGCCCACGCCCAGGGCATCCCGGTCATCGACATCGCCAACCTGGTCCAGACGATCCAGCAGGTGATGAACGACATCACCGAGATCAGCAACCAGGTCGAGCAGATCTCGCAGCTGCAGGCGCAGGTCTCGAGCATGA
>JBDSAB010000132.1:0-5058 GCA_039922395.1 Caldimonas sp. | reverse complement strand
ATCGGCGATGTCGCACGGCTGCTCGACCGCCTGGAGGCGATTGCGCCCGTGCTTGAAGACCTGCGACGAGGTCTCTTGCACGCTGCCGAGGGCCTCGACGCGCGTATCGGCGCGTTCGAGACCCGCGTGTCAGCTATCGCGGAGAACGCCAAAGTTCAGACGGTCAAGCACATGGCGATGCGCACGGACGAGGCGGCGCGGAAGTCCATCGACCTGCAAAGCCGGGCGATGGCCGACGCGGCGCGAGTCGCTTTCGGCGTCGAGCTCGGAGCGACGATGCAGCGGCTGCAAACAGCGTTGCAGCCGCTCCTCGACCGGCGCCAGCGGCGTTGGGGCCTTTGGCTGTCGCACGCCGCCATCGTGGCGGCGTCCTCCGCGACGACGTTCGCTCTGACCATGTACTTCGTTCCGCGCTGAAGGCGCAAGGACCGTGGAGCAACTCTCTCTAACTAGGCGTCGTGGCGGGACGGCATGCAGAAGCGCAAGGGGCGCTTTGCGAGCCGCGAAAGCGGCGAGCCCGAAATCACGCCGGCCCTTCATCGAGCCGGCGCCTTCAAAGATCGCGACCAGTCTTCTTTCCACGACCCGTCGCGAGTCCTCTCAGCTCTTGAGTTTCCTCATCTCCTCGGCCAGGACCCACAGAGCGCGGTTCAGGCTGACATTGCGGTCGATGCTGCCGACCTCGCGGGTGCGGATCCGGCGTCCCTGGGTGCTCCGACCCGGCTGACCTCCCCGCATCGCGTTCTCCTGCACGCGCTGGAACGCGGTCCAGAGGTTGTGTCCAAGGTCCTCTGGGCGGCGTGCCTCGATCAGCTGCTCGGCGGTTATCGGTGCCGGTGGTTGTCCTTCGCTGCGGTCCCCGAAGCGCAACGCCAGGGCGGCGGTTGCAAACGCGGTCTCTTCCTCTGGCACGAGCTGCAGCGCCTTCATCGCCTCGGCGGAAGTCTCGACCGTCTCGAAGTCCTCGAGCACTCGAAACGCTCCTTCAATCACATCGTTCTGAATGTTCCCCTTGTGCGGCTATGAGTAGCTATTCATGGCCTCACCTATGGATAGACATCAACTACGAATAGCTGATGACCTTGCGCCCGTCGTGCTCGTTGTTCGCCGCGTGTCCGGTCAATCGCTGGGCATGAGCGGCTATACATAGTTCCTCACTTCGCGTGCACTGGCGGCCCCACCACTTGGAGACCGTCATGACTGCGAGACCCGTTCCATTTGATTCCGTTGTCTCGACCAGCAGCGCCACGCTGCTGACCGAGCATGGGCCTGCCTACCGAGCGTATTTGGTCGACCGCGGCCACGCAGCGTCCTATGTCGAGCATTGCGCAACCGTGGTCGCGCGCCTCGATCTATGGATGACGCAGGCCTGCAGACGCTTGGGTGATCTCGACGAGAACTCGATCGCAGAGTTCCTGTGTCAGCGTATTCCACGTCGGCGCGCGGCCGTGGCTGGTCGTCGGTCAGATGATCACCGTGCTCCGCTGGCCCATCTCCTGGTCGTACTTCGCACCGCTCGTGCCGTGCCGCCGAAGGCGCTCGACACGACGCCCGTCGGGGAGGAACTGCGCCGGTTTGACCACTACCTATCTCACGCACGCGGTCTGGCGCCGAGCACGCGCGGGAACACCCTGCGCATCGTCGGCCGACTCCTGCGTGAGAGGTTTGCTGCTGACGCCATCAACTTCGATGCGGTAGCTGCAGAGCACATTCGCAGCTTCCTTGCCGAGCAAGCCAAGGCGCATACGACGCCCACGAGTTTGAGCATGGTCGTGTCCAGCCTGCGCGGCTACTTCCGTTGGCGCTCGTCGCAAGGAGACGCTATTCACGCGCTTGTCGGTGCGCTTTCAACGCCGGCGAATTGGCAGCAGGCGTCGTTGCCGGCTTCGCTCAAACCAGCAGAAGTCGAACAGCTTTTGGCCTCCCTCGGTCAGGCGGGAGCGTCGATGCGTCGTGCAGACGCGATGGTGCGTTGCGCGCTGGACCTGGGCCTGCGCGTCGGCGAAGTCGCTCGCCTGGGCTTGGACGACATCGACTGGGCTGCCGGCACCATCACATTGCGCCAGACCAAGTGCCGACGCGAACACGTGATGCCCTTGCCCGTTGCCACTGGTGATGCCATCGTCGCCTACCTGCGCAGCGAGAGGCCCAAGACCCTGCATAGGATGGTCTTCGCCAGCCACAAGACACCCCACGAGCGGTGCCTCGGAAGGGTTGGGGTCGGCCAGATCATTCGCGCGGCCTACGCGCGTGCAGGCCTGCCCCACACACGAGCGCACCTGCTGCGCCACACCATGGCCAGCCGACTGCTGGCCACGGGCTCGTCGCTCAAGGAAGTCGCCGATGTCCTGCGGCACCGTTCACTGAACGCGACGCGCATCTACGCCAAGCTCGACAGTCGTCACCTGATCGAAGTGGCACTGCCATGGCCCGGTGCAGTGGCCCCCGACAACAGCGGGAGCCAAGCATGACCGACGACATGATCATCCTCGTGGAACGTTATCTTGCGGAACGGCAGCGTCTTGGTTTCGAACTCAGGAGTTCCGGCTACTACCTTCGCAGTCTTGCGCGGCATGTAGAGCACAGCAAACATCGCGGCCCGCTGACGCTCGAGTTCATGACCCAGTGGGCGGCGCAAGGACGATCCTCGATGCCAGCGACGTTGCACATGGCTCGGCGGATGAGGCACCTGCGTCCGTTTGCACGCTGGCTGCTGCAGTTCGAGCCGAACACCGAAGTGCCGGACGAGGCGGTCTGCGGGCATCGGCCCGTTCGGGGGACCCCGCACATCTACAGCGAGCCGGAGGTCGAGGAATTGATGGCCGCCGCGCGGCGCCTGGGACCGCCAACCAGCATCCGAGGCTTGCTTTACGAGACGCTCTTCGGCTTGCTCGCGAGCACAGGGTTGCGGATTTCCGAGGCGTTGGCACTGCGCCTCGCCGACGTGGATCTGAAGCAGGGGGTGCTCACCATCCGACGAACGAAGTTCGGCAAATCCCGTGCTGTGCCGTTGCATCCAAGCACGACCCAGGCACTGCGCAGGTATCGCACCGGTCGTGACCTGACCGGTGCTTCATCGGGCGAAGACGAACACTTGTTCATCGGTCTGCGAGTCGACATCCTGGGTACGCCATTGGCAGGGCACCAGGCCAGGTTGGTTTTCGCCGGTCTGCGCCGTGAACTGGGCTGGGTCAATCGTGGCACCCACCATGCGGCACGCATCCACGATCTGCGTCACACGTTCGTCGTCAGGCGCGTGCTTCTATGGCAGCAACAGGGGGTCGACGTGGACCAGGCGATGCTGTCGCTGTCGACATACCTCGGGCACGCGGGTGTCGCCGACACGTACTGGTATCTGCAGGCGGTGCCTGATCTCATGGCGGTTGCCGCGCAGCGGTTTGACGCTTGCATGCCGGAGGTGTGCGATGCGTGAGACGACCTTCAAACCACCAAGCTTCCCGGCAATCGTCCAGCAGTTCTTCACCGAATACCTGGTTTCGCAACGGGCGCTCAGTCCGCAAACAGTCGCGTGCTACCGAGACGCCTTCAAGCTGTTTCTCGGGTTTGCGGCCGCGCGGCTGCGCAAGTCGCCAGCGACCATTCAGCTGACGGACATCACGCCGGAGTTGATCCTGAGCTTCCTGGACAACCTGGAGGCGGAGCGACAGAACTCGGCGCGAAGCCGCAATCTGAGGCTGACCGCGCTGCGCACTTTCCTGAAGTTTGCCGGCCGGCGCGATGTGACTGCACTGCATTCGGTCGAGCGTGCGCTGGGGGTGCCGATGAAGCGCTTCGATCGGCCGATGCTCGGCTACCTGAGCCGACCCGAGATCGTCGCGGTGCTGGGCCAGCCTGGCGGCGAGTGGACATCACAACGCGACCATCTGTTGCTTACGCTGCTCTACAACACCGGCGCCCGCGTGTCCGAGATCATCGGCGTCCGGGTTGACGACGTTGTGTTGGAGGGTGCGGCCTGCGTCCATCTTCTGGGCAAGGGCCGCAAGCAGCGATCGGTGCCGCTGTGGAAGTCCACCGTGGCAGCGACACGGGCCTGGTTGCGCGCCAATCCGCAGCTGCGCGGTGACTCAGCCCTGCTTCCCAATCGATCGGGCCAGGCAATGACGCGTTGCAACGTGACGCAGCGATTGACATTGGCGGTCGACCGCGGCACGGCCGAGAGTCCTGGCCTGAAGGGCAAGCGAATATCTCCTCACACCTTGCGCCACACGACAGCCATGCATTTGTTGCAGAGCGGCGTGCCTTTCAACGTCATTGCGTTGTGGCTCGGTCACGAGAGCACGAACACGACACACCGCTACGTTGAAGCCAACCTGGAAATGAAGGAGCAAGCGCTGGCTCGGCTCGAGGCGCCGAACGTCAAGCTCACACGTTTCCGTGCAACCGATGAACTGATGAAGTTCTTGGAGACGCTGTAACTATGCCAAGTCCCGCACGCCCGCATTCGGCAGCCGACCAAGGTGGGTCGAGACGGGTGTGTGTTCGAACTATTCGTAGTTGATGTCTATGCATAGGTGCGGGATGCGGATGTCGTGCGAGACCGACCCGACGACAAGGCCGTTGCAGCACACGAAGCGGAACACGCCCGCCAGCATCTGGTACGAGCTCGCCCCGTCGTGGCTATTAATCAGGATGATCTCGTTTGCCTCGGGCTTGCTCTGAACGTGGCCGGCGTAGCGCATTCGGCTATGTCTAGAAGGCAATAGCCGGATCTATTGCCAGTGCCAGACTATGTCCCGCCCGCGCGCTTCGACCCTGATAGCTACTTGCATTCGAGCGGGACATAGCAGTGCATGCTAGAGGCCCTTCAGGAAGGCGAGCAGCTTGTCGTCAGGGCGATACCTACCGGGCTTGCCCGTTGGAGGTGTCGTCTTGTCGAGGACCTCCTGCTTCAGTTCGAGATTCGCGTCCAAGTACATCTGCGTCGTCTCGACCGACTCATGGCCGAGCCACAGCGCCAGTGCGCGTTGCTCGACGCCCTCCTGAAGCAGGTCCATCGCCGTCGTGTGCCGGAGCACGTGCGGGCTGACACGCTTCTTC
>JBDSAB010000131.1:0-4969 GCA_039922395.1 Caldimonas sp. | reverse complement strand
GGTGTGGCGGCCGAGCGCATCGACATTGCCGAACAGCATCGCGATCGACAGGCCCCACGCGATCGTGCTGAGCGGCAGGAAGTGGCCGCCCAGACGCAAGGTCAGCATGCCGATCAACAGCGCCGAGATGCCGGTCAGCAGCAGCGCGAAGGCGAGGCCGAGCCACGGCGAGAGGCCTTGCGCGGTCGTCAGCCAGGCGGTCGCATAAGCGGCGATGCCGACGAATGCGGCCTGGCCGAACGAGGTCGCGCCGCCGACGCCGGTCAGCAGCACGAGACCGAGCGCGACCAGCGCGCCGATGCCGATGTCGTTGAGCAGCGAGACCGTGAAGGTGCCGGTGACGGCCGGCGCCAGCGCGAGCGCGACGACGACGGCGGCGAGCCAGGCCAGCCGGCGCCGCTCCGGTGCGCGGCGCACGTCGCCCGGCGCCGCAGCGTTCGCGTGCAGCGCTCCGCCGTCGCGCGCCGCGTCGCTCATCGGCTCGCCTTCAGGACGCGCACGGCGGGCCGGTCTTCGCTCGGCGCATGCGGGCGCGCGCTCATGCGTCGATCTCCTCTTCTTCCTCTTCGGCGTGCACGCTCAGGAACGAGCGCAGCATCAGCACCGGGATCAGCAGGCTGAAGACGATCACGTCCTTCAGCGCACCGCTCCAGAACGACGCGAAGCTCTCGACCAGGCCGACCGCGAGCGCGCCGGCCGCCGTCACCGGATAGCTGACCAGCCCGCCGATGATCGCGGCGACGAACGCCTTCAGGCCGATGATGAAACCGGAGTCGTAGTACATCGTCGTGACCGGCGCGATCAGCACGCCGATCAGGCCGGCGAGCAGCGAGGCGCAACCGTAGGCGAGCAGCGCGGTGCGCGCCGGCCGGATGCCGACCAGGCGCGCGCCGATCCGGTTGACCGCGGTCGCGCGCAGCGCCTTGCCGGCGAGGGTGCGCTCGAAGACGAGGAAGAAGAGGGCGCTCAGCACGATCGCCGACGCGATCATCAGGACGGTCTGGCCCGACATCGAGACGCCGTCGGCCAGTTGCAGCGTGCCGCTGGCGAGCGGCTTGGTGCGCGAGCCCTCGGGGCCGAAGAACAGCAGGCCGAGGCCCGACAGCAGGAAGTGCAATGCGAGCGAGACGATCAGCAGCACCAGCACCGAGGCGTCGGCGATCGGCTGGAACACGACGCGGGCGAGCAGCGGCGCGATCGGCACGACAAGCAGCACCGATGCGGCGACCTGCAGCGCGGCTGGCACGCCCGGGCGCGCGCAGGCCCAGGCGATCAGGCACGGCACGGCGGGCAGCAACCCCCACGCTCCGATCGCACGCGGCATGCGCGCGGTCTCGCCGCGCCGCGCGAGGCTCGCGAGCTCGGTCGCGGTGGCCAGCACCGCCAGCGTCGCGACCAGTCCGATCGTTGCCGGCGTGCGGCCGGTCTCGAACGCGGCCAGCGACAGCGCGGCGAACGCAGCGATGTCGCCGAACGGCACGAAGACGACGCGCGTGACCGAGAACACCAGCACCAGGCCGAGCCCGGCGAGCAGGTAGATGGCCCCGTTCGCGAGGCCGTCCATCGCGAGGATCAGCGCGATCTCGGCATTCATGCCGAGATCGCGTTCCGCCCAGGACGGCGCCCCCGGTCCGCCGGATACGGCAGCCCGCCTCCCGAGGGGGCTGGTGCCTTCGCTGCAGGCCCAGCCATGCAGCCGGGCATCAGGCCACCGCCGCCCGGGCGCACGCCGGGAGGCATCGGCCGCGCACGATCACTGCGCCAGCTTCCACTGGCCGTTGTCGAGCTTGACGATCACGCGCGCGCGGTTGTCGACGCCGTACAGGTTGCCGACCTTGAAGTTGTAGACGCCATGCGTGCCGACGACCTCCTTGGTGGTCGCGATCGCGTCGCGCAGCGCGACCCGGAACTCCGGCGTGCCGGGCTCGGCCTTCGCAACCGCGCGCGTCGCTGCGTCGATGAAGACGAGCCAGCCGTCGAACGAGTAGGCCGAGAAGGCGTCGGTCGTCGGTGCGCCGTTGACCTTCTGGAACGCGGCGCGGAAGTCGAGCGCGACCTTCTTGGTCGGGTAGTCGTTCGGGAGTTGCTCGGCGACGATCACCGGCCCGGTCGGCATCAACGCGCCCTGGCCGGCGGCGCCGGCGACACGGATGAAGTCGGGGTTGATCAGGCCGTGCTGGCCGTACACGCCACCCTTGAAGCCGCGCTCGGTCAGCGCGAGGAATGGCAACGCGCCGGGCGTGCCCGCGCCACCCGTCATCACCGCATCGGGCCGTAACGCAACGATCTTCAGCACCTGGCCGGTGACCGACTGGTCGGCGCGCGCGTAGCGCTCGTTGCTGACGACCTGGATGCCCGCGCCGGGCGCCGCCTTCATCAGCGCGTCGTAGACGAGGTCGCCCCAGGCATCGGAGAAGCCGATGTAGCCGACCGTCTTGACGCCGTTCTGCTTCATCCGGTCGACCACCGCATCGACCATCAGCTGAGTCGGCTGCGCGACCGTGAAGATCCACGGGTTCGACGCCGCATCGAGCGAGATCGGCGTCAGTCCGATCATCGGCGTGCTCGTCTCCTTTGCGACCTGCGCCATCGCGAGCGCCGACGGCACCCCCGACGTGCCCATGATCACGTCGCACTTCTCTTCCTGGATCAGCTTGCGCGCGTTGCGGCCGGCCGCGCTCGGATCGGAACCGTCGTCGAGCACGACGAGCTGGATCTTGCGCCCGCCGATCTCGCCCTTGTAGGCGAGCGCGGCCTGCATGCCCTTCGAATACGGAATGCCGAGCGACGAGTTCGGGCCGGACAGCGCCACGCTGAGCCCGACCTTCAGGTCGGCGGCCCACGCACTCACGCTGAAGGCAGCCGTCAAGGCAACCGCGGTTGCGCATCGAAAGAAGGTCTTCATGTCACGAATCTCCTGGTGATGAGAAAGCCGATGGTTCGGCCGGATTCAGGGGGACTTGGAAGGAAACGATGAAGGCGGCATTGCGATGCTCGACGGCATCGCGACGAATTGGCAGGTAGCGTCGCCGTGCTCGGCGCGGCAGCGGGTCTCGTGCGCGATCGCGGGGCGCTGCCAAAGCGCCGACGCCACCGCCTCCAGCATGCCGGCTATCGCATGGCAGACCGGGCCGGCTGCCGGTGCAGCGGCCGCGGCGAACGGGCTGTTCTCCACCGTGAGGCGAAGCGAGGCCGTCGAGGTGTCTTTTCCCTCGGCGGCTTGCTCGATGTGCCACCGGCCCCAGCCGAGCGAAGCGGCCGAGTCCCCCATGGTCTGCGTCAGTCCGGAGGGGCCAATCGCGGCGATGTAGGCCCGCACACTGTCAGCGCCATGGCGAGCCACGGAGCGACCGAAGGCGCGCAAGGCATCACTCTTCGCCGGCTCCGGCAGTTCATCGAATGCACCCATCAGGACGTCGGTCCGCAGCAGCACATACCGTCGGTCCGCGTCGAACACGGCGCCGTTGTCGGTGTCGAAGCGCAGGCGCTCGTGCAGCGGCTGTGTCATGGCTCGCGCCTCTTGCCATGCAGGTGCCCGACCTTGCAGGACGCTGCCTGGCAACGCTTCGAGCTCACGATCGTCCCCATCTCATATGAACAGCTGGATCGCCGGCAGCGGCCGATCCGCATCGAGCAGATCGACACGCTTCAGCCGGATCTTCCAGCTATCGCCAACTGCAACGAGCACGTGACGATACGAACCCGTCAGCAGCACTTGCTCGTGATCTCGCGACTCGACGTACAGGAACGGCGTCCGCAGTTCGTACCCGTCCGCTGCGGCGTCGGCGGCCTCCACCGCGATCGATCGTTGCAGCACATGCTGACAGCGGCTGCGCGGCTGCTGCGAATGTGCGCGCGGATTCCTCAGGCGCTCGACGCGCAAGGTCAGCAACAGGCGGTCCTCGTAGGCGAGTGAGTTGTGACTGATCGGGTCGACCTGAGCGGCACCCTGCAGCGGCACCCAGTAGCGGCCGTCGTCGGCGAACAGCGCGAGCCATTCGTCGAAGCGGCCGGCATCGAGCAGCGCGGCCTCCACAGCGACGAAGTCGGCGAGCTCGCGTTCAAGCGCCGCATCAACCGATGCCGGTTGCCGAGCTGTCGAGACCGACGGTGCGGCAACGACCGGGTTCATCGCCCCTCCATTCCTTGGCGCATCGACTTCGCCCAAGAGCGATATTGATTCCGCATCAGCAGCTCGCTGGTGCCGTTGGTCTCGATCGTGCCGCCTTCGAGCTCGCTGCGGGCGAAGTTGCGGTGCAGGCTCACCCACGGGTTGCCGTCGGCGCGCAGCCCGCGCTGGATGCTCTCGAACAGGTGCACGTCGTCGTGCGCGACCACCGACATCGGCGAGAAGACGAGCCGGTTGTAGGTCTGCGTGCGCTCGAACAGCACGTCGGGCGCGCCGGCCACCCGGAAGCTCCAGGCCTCGACCAGCGTGCGGTCGGCGGCGAGCGGGCGGATTACGCGGATCGACTGCGGCGAGCCTTTGACCGCGAGGCTCGGGTACAGCACCGCGTTCTGCGGCGAGCGCTGCAGGATCTCGGCGGTGCGCTCGGCGCCGTGCACATCGCGCAGGGCGGCCTCGTACTCCGGCAGTTGCGCGTAGTTCGAGTGGATGCTGAAGTGGGTACCGAGCACGCTGTGGCCGTTCGGGTAGGCGCGCCCGCCCATCCGGTCGAAGAAGTCGTAGCCGGCGCCGAACGGCAGGATCTGCTCCATCGCCATCGGCTTCGGAGCGTCGGCCGGTTGGTCTTTCCAGAGGCCGTGCGCCGCGTCGACCGCCGACTGGTGCGTCGACATCGGGTGCACCGTGTCGTTGATGTTCTCGAGGTAGATCTTCCAGTTGCAGCGGATCACGTTGCGCAGGCACCCGCCGTCGATGCGCAGCCCTCCTTCGGGCGAGCGGTCGACCATGTTGTCGAGCGCGCGCAGCACGTCGCCGAAGTACTCGTCGAACGCCGGGCCGTCA
>JBDSAB010000130.1:0-4584 GCA_039922395.1 Caldimonas sp. | reverse complement strand
CCGCCGATCGATGCGACCTCGGCGACGCCGTGCGCCTTGGTCAGCTGGTAGCGGACGTACCAGTCCTGGATCGTTCGCAGTTCGGCCAGGTTCTTGTTCTTCGCCAGCAGCACGTATTCGTAGACCCAGCCGACGCCGGTGGCGTCGGGGCCGAGCGCCGGCGACACGCCCTTGGGCAAGCGGCTGGAGGCGAAGTTGAGGTACTCCAGCACACGGCTGCGCGCCCAGTAGATGTCGGTCCCGTCCTCGAAGATGACGTAGACGAACGACGCGCCGAAGAACGAGAAGCCACGAACGACCTTCGATTTCGGCACCGCCAACATGGCGGTGGTGAGCGGGTAGGTGACCTGGTCCTCGACCACCTGCGGCGCCTGGCCGGGATACTCCGTGTAGACGATGACCTGCACGTCGGAGAGGTCGGGAAGGGCATCGAGAGGGGTCTTCATCACGGCGAAGACGCCGCCGATGACGACGAACAAGGTGGCGAGCAGGATCAGGAACGGATTCCTGCCTGACCACTGGATGAGCTTGGCGAGCACGGCGTTCGGGCTTCAATGACCGCTGTGGGGGCTCGCGCCGGCGCGCGATGCGGGGGCCGCCGGGATCGTCGTCCCTGGCGCGGCGGCGCCCCTCGGTGGCGCCGACGCGATCGACGTCACCACGTACTCGCCGGGTTGCCGCTCGACGAACTCGAACGCGACCCGTTGCCCGGGCCTCAGGCCGCTCAGCAGCGACGGGTTGGCGGCCTTGAACTCCATCGTCATGGCCGGCCATTTCAGAGCCGGTATCGCGCCGTGGTCGATGCTCACGGTGCCGGCCTTCGGGTCGATGGCGTCCACGCTCCCTTCGGCCTTGTGGCCCACGACCGCAGGCGCAGAGTTCACCGCGGGCGTTGCCGCCTCCGAGCCTTTGGCCGGGCTGCCGTGGCCCGAGTGAGTGCCCAGGCCGCCGATGGCGGCTTTCAGGTTGCTCTCGGCATCGATCAGGAAATTGGCGGCGACGACGACCTGCTCGCCTTCGCGCACACCTTTCACCACCTCGACGAAGTTTTCCCCGCGCCCGCCGAGCTCGACTTCACGGGGTTCGAAGCGCCCCTCGCCGACCTGCACGAGCACGATGCGCCGCGTCCCGGTGTCGATGACGGCCGAGTCGGGCACGGTGAGCACCGGCCCTTTCGCGCCGACCGAGAAATCCACCTGCGCGTACATCGCCGGCTTCAGGAGCTGGCCGGGATTGGCGAGCTCGACCCGGACCGCCACGGTTCGCGTCTCCGCCTTCAACGTCGGGTAGACGTACGTCACCCGACCCTCGAACACCTTGTTCGGATAGGCCGTGATCTTCACTGTCGCCTTGGCGCCGGCCTGGATCAGGCCGATGTCCTGTTCGGCCAGGTCGGCGACGACCCAGACGGACGACAGGTCGGTCACCTGGTACAGCATGTCGCCGGGCATGAAGCGCATCCCCTGCAGCGCCTTCTTCTCGGTGACGACACCGGACACCGGCGAAGGGAAGGAGATCGTGCGCTGGGCCTGGCCGGTCGTCGTGAGCGCCGTCACCTGTGCCGGCGAGAGCCCCCAGTTGCGCAGGCGCGAAAGACTCGACTCCGCCAGTTGCCGCATGCTGCCTTGCGCCTCGGGGCCGGCGTCCTTCATGGCCTGCACTCCCTGCATGGCGATGGCGTACTCGCGTTGCGCCGAAACGAGCTCGGGGCTGTAGACCTCGAAGAGCGGCTGCCCCTTGGCCACCGGCTGGCCGGTCACGTTCACATGCAGGCGTTCGACGTAGCCTTCGAACTTGGGCGAGACGGCAAAGACGCGCCGCTCGTCGGGCTCGACGCGGCCCGCTGCACGAACCGATCGTCCGAGCTGGCGCATGCCGGCAGCTTCGACGCGAACGCCCAGTTTCTGGATCTTCTCCGTGCCAATCCGGATCTGATTGGGCGAGCCCGACTCCTTCGGCTCGTCCTCGCCTTCGTAGACTGGCACGTAGTCCATCCCCATCGGATCCTTCTTCGGCGTCGGCGAGGTGTCGGCCAAGCCCATGGGGTTGCGGAAATAGAGCACCTTGCGTTGCACAGGGGCGCCTGGCGCCGGCGCCGCAACGACGCTGCCTCGATCCGTCGAGGCCGAGCGAGTGCCGAGCCAGTAGCCACCCGCGCCGGCGGCGGCCAGCAGGACGGACGCAAGGCAAGTCGCGAGAACGCGCTTCGAGGTTGTCACAGGTCCGCTCCCAGCAGGCGCTCGATGTCGGCCAACCGCACTTGCGCCTCGACCCGGGACTTGAGCAGTTCCTGCCGCCCCTTGCGGATCTGCCGTTGGGCTTCGAGGAGCGTCGCGAAATCGGCCTTGCCGCTCTCATAGGCAGCCAGCGAGGACTGCAGGCTCAGCTCCGATTGGGGCAGCCACTGCGACTTGATCAGCGACTCCGTGCGCAGTGCCGCGTCGAATGCCGAAAGGCTCCCGGCCAGCTCGGCGAGCAGCTGGCGCGACAGGGCCTCGGAGCGCGACCGCGCTGCCCCGACCATCGCTTCGGCCTCTCGCTCCTGGGCGCGGCGCGACTCCTGCTGCAAGGGGATGTTGATCTCGAACATCACGCCCCATTGGGTGATGCGCGAACCCATCTGGGTCGGCGCCACCCCGACCAGGACGTCGGGGTACCGATTGCGCAACGTGAGGTCGCGGGTCTGCTGCGCGCCGGCGAGCCGCGCCAACTCCGCCTGGAGCTGAGGGTTGCGCTCGCGTGCGCGCTCCGCGAGCGTGGCGGCATCCGCTGTCGTCAGTGCGGGCCGAGGCTGGAGCTCCTGTGGATCGGCGAGCGCCGCCGCCGCGTCGCGGCCCAGCAGTCCGTTCAGGCGCGCCCGCGACTGACGCTTCTCGTTCTCGAAGCCGACCAGTTCCAGGTGCATGCCCGTCTGCTCGACCTGCGCGCGGATCACGTCCTGCTGGGGCACCAGCCCGCCGGCATAGCGAGCCTGCGCGATCTGTTCGAGTCTCGACAGCAGCCCGAGCACCTCGCCAGTCAGCCGTTCGTTGCCGACCGCCCGGTAGTACTCGGCATATGACGTCTTGATCCGCGTCGCCAGTTCGGTCCAGGTGACTTCGCTGCGTGCGGCCGCCTGGATCGCGTCGGCAGCGGCCGCGTCACGCCGCAGATCGCGCTTGCCCCAGAGCGGCAGCGCCTGCATCAGCGTGTACTTCGTCTCGCCGACGCGCGAGGGCAGCAGGCTCGGCGACGCGTCCCTGCCGTAGTTGTTGACGTTCATCAGCTCGACCCGGAGCACGGGATCGGGCAGCGCGCCCGCCGCACCGACACGCTGCGCCGCCGCATCGGCTTCGCGCCGCATCGCCTCGAGCTCGGGACTTTGCGCCCGCGCATAGGCCAGCAGGCCCTGGACGCTGCTGCCCAGGCCGGCCTCCTGTGCCTGGCCGACGGCGGGCGCCGACGCTCCCAGAACCGTGCTGACCAAGACGGCTTGAGTCCATCGCAAGCAACCCTGCAAACGTCCCCGGCAGCCCCGTATGGGATTCACACGAGCCATGGAGCCCAAGGGCGATGTTGCAGGTATGGAGTTGGCTGCCGAACAGGGCGGCAAATCGGCGACCGGTGCGGTCGCGAACACGGCGAGGTGAGACATGTGACTCCGTTGACACGAGGGCGGTTGCCGGCGAGCGAGTGAACCGCGCCGACGCCTATGTCGAAGGAGATGTCAGAACCGCAATCTGAGGGTCTGGAGAAAGAGCGGGTCGGGTGGTGGCCTTGCCTCGGGCGGCCCAAAGAATGGAACGATCAAGGACTTCGCCCGATCGAGCAGGCTTGGCAGGATGACCATCTGCAGGACGGTCAGAAGACTCGGTGCCGCCAACTTCGCAATCTGGAAAGATTTCGAAGCATCGGTCGCGTGCTGGTGGCAGAGCACCGGCATTGAAGGGTCGTCCCCGTCGCACGGCATTCCCACGGCCATGGTCTCGCTCATCCGCTCTTCGGCCGAGAGTCCAGGACAGACGTAGCTTGCGAGTGCCAGTTGCGAGAAAAGCAATGCCACGATCGTGACCAAGGAGGTCAACCACCGTGAGCGCTGGCGGTGCGTTTGCATTCGAGAGGCAGTTTAGCGGGACTCCGCGCTGGCGTGATGTGACCGAAGCAGCCTGCGGGCTCCGGCTTCGAGAGTTGTCAGTAAAGACAGCGCGGTCGTCCCAATCAGTCTCTGGGGGGTAAGCGTCGAGAGAGACTAGGGCATGTCGTCGGTCGCTTCTTGATATGAGTCAATCCAGTGCGTTGTTGATGCAGCGACGACCGCGTCGGGGACCTATCGGCGGACTAGATACGCAATTCGCCGGTCCGCAAAAAAAGCAACACGCGGCCGTTTGCATGTCCGAAGCACCAGCAAGCCACGCCAACCGGATTTGCCCTATGTCAATTGGCAGTGAAGCCGGCTTCTACTGTCTCGGTCTTGCCGTTGATCGCTACGGCAACCAACGGCGCTGTGCCGCGAGCCGCTTCAACTTGCGGAACCCGGGCCCGGCGCCGACCTCCGTTTCCAGCGCGGGGTACAGGCGCAGGAACAGCTCGGCGGTCACGAGCGCG
>JBDSAB010000129.1:0-8951 GCA_039922395.1 Caldimonas sp. | reverse complement strand
CCAAGCGCGTTGCCCATCAGGTCGACCGCATCCTCAAAGGTGCCAAGCCGGCCGACATCCCGTTCGAGCAAGTCACGCGCTTCGAATTGGTTGTCAATCTGAAGACCGCCAGGGCACTCGGCATCTCGATTCCAAGCTCAGTGCTGCTGCGCGCGGATGCGGTGGTCGAATGAACTCCACCCGCGGCACCAACCGTCTCGAGCGCGAGACCAGCCCCTATCTGCTGTAGCACGCGTTCAACCCGGTCGACTGGTATCCATGGGGCGACGAGGCGTTCGCCAAGGCGCGCAGCGAGGACAAGCCGGTACTTCGAGAGCACGCCCGTTAGCGCGTGACCGCAGCGGGTGACTCGCACCGACATGCTTTAAAGCGGTCGACCGCGATTGACGGTTGATGGCCGGGACTGCCAGTCGAAGAAGCACGCCGACAGCTGACGTCGGTCATTTCGAGTGCGATCCGAAAGACTGCTGTCAGGCCTGGCCTCGAACCTACGGTCCCGGCCACTTCCGGTCATCCGATGAGCAAAATAGTCGGCCAGCCTCCGACCGGTTTCAAAGTACAGCCGCCATTGGCGAACCGACACTCCAAAGCGGGGCTTGAACTATCGCTTCGGTAGTTCAAATTCCGCAGCGAGCCTGCGGTACTCAGCCATGCTGCTGTCGACGAATTGCTGGAGCTCATCCCCCGTCAGGCTCAGCGGAAAGAGGCCCAGCGACTCCCGACGGCGAGGAAAGCCCTCGTCGCTCATGGCCTTGCGCAGTGCCTCGCTCCATTCCCGGTAGGCCTGCTCGCTGACCTTAGGCCCCACATAGAAGCCCCGGGCCGTGGGCCAGACTAGATCGAGGCCTTGTTCCCTCGCAGTCGGAACGTGTGCAAGAACACCTGGAAGACGCTGCTCCGACAGCACCGCAATGACCCTGACGCTGCTCCGCCGCCCGAGGTACTGCGTCACTTCTGCCGCATCGCCGGTGAACACGCTCACATGTCCGCCCTCCAGCGCGGAAAGCGCATCTCCACCCCCTTCGAAGGCTACAAAGCGGATCGACTTATGACCGGCACCAGCCGCACGGGCGAGCAGGACCGCCTTGAACCAGTCCTGGCTTCCGATCGTTCCACCCGCCCCGAATACCACCTTCTGCGGGTTGGCCTTGACTGCCTTGAGGATGTCCTGCAAAGAGCGAAAAGGACTCTCCTTCTGTACCGCAACGACGCCGTAATCCGTGCCTACCACTGCTAGCCATCGCACGTCCTTCTCCGTGTAGGGCCCGAACTTGCCCTGAGCCAGGTTGAGCAGGGAGCCGCTCGAAAACGCCACCAGGGTCGAGGCATCGTCGGCGCGCTTATTGACGATCGTGGTGTAAGCGAGTGCGCCGATGCCCCCGGGCAGGTACGTCAGCCGAACGGCGCTGGTTCCCGCGAGCATGGCTTGGGCAAGCTTGCATGTCAGATCGAACCCACCTTCAGGCTTGGCAGGCACGAGGCACTCTGACTCCCGAGGCAGCGCCGTGGCAATGCCGGTTGCCAGAATGAGCGCGGCGCCCCATGCGCCTCCCGCCAACAGACACTTCTTGCCTTTGCCTTGCATGCTTCAAGCCTCCATGCGTGGCCACTGCAGGGTCACGCTGTTGCTGCCATGCTCGCCCCCCTGCTCAGCCAGTCGCTCGATCCGCATGGTGCCGCCGTGTCGCTCGATGATCGACTTGGCGATGGCAAGCCCGAGTCCCGCGCCGCGGCTTGATTCGCTCTTCACAAAGCGAGCACCGAGGTTGGCGGCGATGGTCGCGGGCACCGCGGGGCCAGTGTTCACGACCGTGACGGTGAACCCTCCGGCATCGCAGCTGTTGGAAAGCGTGACATGACCCCGGCTCGGTGAGTAGGCGATACCGTTATGGACCAGGTTGCCGATCGCTTCGGCCAGCAGCACTCGATCGCCGACGCAGACACAGGCCTTGTCCGGAACATCGACGCCGAAGTCGAGGTCCTTGGCGCGGGCCAAAGGAAGCAGTCGGGTCGCCAGCTCGCGCGACAGCTCGGAAAGATCGAACGGTTCGTGGCTCAAGGCGGCCGCGTCGCTCCGCGCCAGGGCGAGCAGCTGATTCGTATTGCGGGTCGCAACCTCCAGTTGCGCATGAATGGAATGCAAGGTGCTCATGACCTCGCTGCCTGGCTGTCTAAGCGCGTAGCCGACCTGTGCGTGGAGCGTCGCGAGCGGTGTGCGCAGCTGGTGCGACGCATCGTCGAGAAACGTGCGCTGGCGCTCAGTCAGTTCTCGAGTTCGGGCGAGCTGCTGGTTTACCGCGTCGACCAGCGGCTGGATGTCGCGCGGCAGGTCACGCGCGTCGAGCGGCCGAAGATCGGACGCGGGACGCGCCGCAACCTGCGCGGCAAGCCGCGAGACCGGTCTGAGAAGGAGCGTCACCAAGGTGGCAAGCGTCATCCCGATCAGGGAGATCACCAAGGCGTCGCGTACTGCGGCTTTGATGACGAACGCCTGCGTGAACTCACGCCGCGACACGGCGCTCTCGGCGACCTGAATGACGAGTTGCTGCACCCCACCCGAGCTCAGCGGGCGCTCGAGCGTCCGCACATACGTTCCTACCCGCACTGCCTCACCGAAGTAGACGGCGTCGTAGAACACCGGAACCCCGACCGGTGCCGCCTGTTCAGGCTGCGGCAGGTCGGGGCTTCCGATCTCGACAAGGCCATCGGCTGTTGCGACGCGAAAGTAGACATTGCCGCGTGCCGTGAGCTGGAAGAACTCGAAGAGGGGATAGGGCAACTCCACCGCAAGGCCACCGGAAGCCGTGGAGACGTTGAGATCCACGGACTTGATCGCCCCGTGGAGCGAGCGGTCGAACGCCGCATTCGCCGCCTCGATGGCATCGGCCCTCGTCAACCACAACTCGACGCCGATGATGGCAAGCATCCCCGGAAGGAGCACGGCGAGCATCTTGCCCCTAAGGCTGAGGGGTCTCGTCGGTTTCCAAGACATAGCCCAGCCCGCGATAGGTGGCGATGCGAACGCCGGCATTTTCCAGTCGCTTCCGCAGGCGGTGCACGAGAACATCGACAGCCGTGGGCAGCACGTCGTCCTCATCCGAGAACACCCGTTCGATGATCTGCTGGCGCGACAGCGGCTCGCCGCTGTGCTGCAGCAGGTTCTTCAGCAGCGCGTGCTCGCGCCGAGGCAACGTCAGCTTTTCGCCGGCGACCGTGAACTGCCGCGTCACGCCATCGAAGCCCAGAGGGCCGCACGCGAACCGCGGATGCTCGATGCCCCGCGACCGCCGCACGAGCGCCATGAGGCGAGCCTCGAGCTCGGGTAGTGCGAAAGGCTTGGCAAGGAAGTCGTCGGCGCCTTCGTTCAGTGTGCTCACGCGCTCCGTGAGCAAATCGCGGGCGGTGAGGATCAGCACCGGAAGGCGCCGATCCATGGACCGCAGGTGGTGCAGCACCTCGTGGCCAGATTTGCCGGGAAGCCCCAGGTCGAGAACCAAGGCGTCGTAATCGTGGTCGGCGAGCTCGCGCTGCGCCAGCCCGCCGTCTGCGACCCACGTCACCCGGAAGCCCGACTGGCCGAGTGCCTTGCAGAGCCACTCGGCCAGGGGCCGCTCATCTTCGACCAGGAGAATGCGCACGCTGTCAGCCTGAGGGCTCGGCTCCGCCGGAGCGAAGATTATGGCGATCAGTCCTGCGTGCACTCGAGCGGCCGGCTCGCGGGTTTAGACCCTGGACGGTCGCCGCACAGAGAGACCCATGCGGTCACCTCCTAGGTGGTGTTGCCATTCCTGGCGTGCAATCGCCGGGTGCGGACGCCGACGTAAGCCAGTCCAAGTAAGGACAACAAGGCGATGGAAGGCTCCGGGATGGCCGTCACGGTCGTGCTCCCTGAAAAGAGCGGCGCGAAAGTCTCGCTGTAGACCATGAAGGGCAGTGCCCCTGGCGTCGAACCTGCGGTGTACCTGAACGAGACGCCGAAGCCGCCGATCGATTGGCCCACGGTCATGGTGTTCGATGCATTGAAGACAAAGCTGTCGAGAAAGCCGTCGTCAGGCAGGTTGGGGTCTTGCTGGAACACTGCGCTGTCCCACGTGCTGGGCGAAGCGACCAGTACCAGATTGGTTGCGTTCGGAAAGTCAATGCTGAAGCCGGCGAAGCGTGCCGGCGTACCGTCATTCGCGATGGTGAAATTCGACAGCCACGAGTTGGCGCCGAGCGGCGTATATGCACTGCTGATCACCGTCGCTTGAGATAACGGCGCGGTGAACGCCAGCGCGGCCGCGGCCGCCACGATCAAGGGAATCTTCACGTGAAAACCTCCTGTATGCACTTTCGTGCGTGGATATTGAGTGCCGATGCGAAAACAAGAGAGGCACCTGAGTGCCGCAAGCACCGCCGAACGCTGGGGTGACTCCTACAGGGGGGCCGGCATAGGGACGAACGGGTCGCCGTCGCCCGCGCACTCGAGGTCTCCGAGACGCGGGTTGGGCCCCTGCACGCCCGGCCCCGGGCCTTCGGGAGGAAGTCCGTAGTCGGCCTTCATGGCGGTGTTCGGGATCTTCACGATTCCGTTCGTTCCGTAAGTCCACGCATCGAAGTAGTTCGTCGGGAAGACCTGAGGTACCCCTTGTGACTGCAAGAAGCTGTTCAACATCGGCTGATCATTGATGCCGTAGGGGTAGTGCATGCCGTAGAGCAGATTGAAATTCCCTTGGGCGTTGCCTCGGGCGTTCAGGTGGTGCGGCATGAACGTTTCGACGTGGAACGTCGGGACGACGATCCTGGCCTGGTTGACCATGCGCGACTCAGGGCCGCCCTGCCATATCGCCAGTTTGTTCAAGCCGGCCGCCTGCATGGCTGCGCGCAAGTTCTCGATCGGAGAGCCGTAGACAGTCGTACCCACACGCCGAGGAGTCGTCAAGTCAAGGCCGCCCGCACCGCTGTCTGAAACGAACAAGTTGAGAACCTTGTCCTTTTCGTTGCTGCGGGCGGTCAAGAGGTAGCCGAAGGTCTCGATTCCGCCAGTTCCGTTGCTGAACTCGCCGCAATCGTTGCTGTGCACCCAGCGCACCGCACGGACCGTCACGAAGTCGCCGAGCTTGATCGTCTCGCCGCCCAACACCGTCGTACATTGGCTGTCGGGCAAGCCCAGGTTGCGCAACTTGGTGCAAACCCCCCCTGACGCGTAGACGGGTTTGCCAGTCTGCGCGGCCCAGCCCGGGACCTGATTGGAATGGTCGCCATGGTCGTGTCCGACCAGGATCACGTCGATCGTGCCCTCGCGCTTCAACGAGTCCAAGGCCTTGGTGACCGACTCTTGTTGCAAGGCCGCGTTGCGCGTCTCGCCATCGAGGAGGATGCCGACGTCGCCGATCTGGTAGTGCCAGTTGGTGATGCCGAACCACACCATCTTGATCGCCGACGGCGCATTCGTCAGGTTGCCGACGACCTTGAACGTCAGCGCCGCAGTGTTGAACGGCTGGGTCCGGTCGTGCCTGATGGTGATGGTGTCGGCCGGGGTTGCGCTAGCGCCGGCTGCCAGACTGCCGACGCTCGACGAGCCGTCGACGATCGTCGTTCCCTGGCCCGTGCCGATCAGCGTCGCGACTGTTGCCGTCTGCGGCTGCGTGCCGTTCTTGACGGTCAGCTTGTAGACGTAGTCGTAGGTGGTGCGGTCGACGCGGGTCTCGCTGACCAGCGTCAGGCCGGTGACTCCGGCATCGATCGGATCGCCCGGCATACCAAGCGCCAGGATGTTCTTGGGGCTGTCTACCGACAGAGCTTGCGAGTCGCCACTCGTCCCGCCACCGCCGCACGCCGCCAGCAGCCCTGCGGCCAGGGTGGAGAGCACGAAGAGTCTTTGACCCTTGCGCGAAAGATGGACCCGTTTGGTGGGCGCCGCCATGGCAGCCGTGACGCTTAACGCGTAGAAAGATCGCCGCGTTCCCCTTGTCCGTCCTGTCTTCATCGTGTTCCCCAGTTGTTGCGAGCTTTTCGATCACCGATTGGTAGACGTACACCATAGAAAAGCGAACCTTTCCGCGACCTTTCAATTCAGGGGGGCAAACCCGGAGCGCGCCGGGGGCCAGTCCGCCGGACGAGGTGGATACGTTGAGCTCGGCGGACTTGATCGCCCCGTAGAGCGAGCCGTCGAAGGCGGCGTTGGCGGCTTCAATGGCATCGACTCGGGTGAGCCACAGTTCGACGCCGATGGTCGCCAGCATCCCCGGGGGAAACCCTCGAACCGTCGGCTGCAGAGCCCCGCCGGCAAAGGAATGAAAGGCTCGTGAAATGTTCGATCGAGCACGATAGCGACTGTTCAATTTGGGCGGACGTCCGCTCTGGAGACAACATGAACGTCAAACGCGCTTCGCGCCGTCACGTGCTGGTGGGTGCCGCCGGCGTCGGGCTGGGCCCTCTTTTCCACTTGCCCGCGTGGGCTCAGGCCACGTGGCCCAACAAGGCGGTCCGCTTCGTCGTGCCGTTCGCCCCCGGCGGCAGTTCCGAGATCGTCGCGCGGGCGACCGCCGCGGAAATGACCAAGATCCTGGGGCAGTCGGTTTATGTCGACAACAAGCCGGGCGGCGCCGGCAACATCGCCATGCAGGAGGTCGCGCGCGCCGAAGACCAGCACACGGTGATCCTCGGCCACATTGGGACACTGGCGGTCAATCCGTACATCTTCGACAAGCTGCCGTATGACCCGGTCAAGGACTTCAAGCCGGTTTCGCTGCTCGCCAAGGTACCGAGCCTGTACCTCGTGCACCCGGACCTGCCGGTGAGGAACCTGCGCGACTTCGTCGCCCTGGCGAAGAAGAAGCCCGGACAGCTCAACTACGGCTCGGCGGGCAACGGCAGTGCGGGCCACCTGGCGATGGAATACCTCAAGATGGTCAGCGAGACCTTCATCACCCACGTCCCGTACCGCGGCACCGGGCCGCAGCTGACCGATCTGATGGCGGGTCGGCTCGATGCCGCTTCGGTCGGCGCGGCCGCCGTGCTGCAGTTCGTCAAGTCCGGAAAGCTGCGCTGCATCGCCACCGGGACGGCCCAGCGAATCCCGCAATTGCCCGACGTTCCGACGGTGGCCGAGCAGGGCTATCCCGGCTTCGAAATGACGCAGTGGTACGGGCTGATGGCTCCCGCGACGCTTCCCGCCGCAGCGGTCGATCGGCTGGCTGCCGCTGCTGCGAAGGCCGTGATGGATCCCGGTACGGTGGAGCGCTTCGGGCACGACGCCGCCATCCCGATCGGCAGCACGCCCGCGGAGTTCGCGCGGTTTATCGCGGAGGAGCAGAAGCGCTGGAAGGTGGTGACGACCCGCGCCAAGATCAAGCCCGACGCGTAAGCAGTGCGATGAAGCTGCTCGTTCTTGGAGTCTTGTCAGCGCTTTTCGCGATCGCCACGTCCGCGACGGCGCACGGCGACTGGCCCGCAAAGCATGGCGGGCTGATGAACGAAGGCGGCGAGACATCGTTCGAGCTCGTTGTGCGCGGGCGCCAAGTGGTGTTGCATGTCGAGGATCATGGAACGCCGGTCGAGACAAAGGGGGCCCGGGGGGTTCTCGTGATTGGTCGGGGTGATCAGACGTGGAGATCCGAGATCAAGGCCATTGGTGGCAACCGCCTGAAGAGCGTGCTCGAGCGCGGAATCGAGCGAGGCGACAAGGTGTCTGCCAGAGTCGTCATGGGCGACGGCAGCGTCGCGGCCCCGCGGTTCGTGGTTAAGTAGCAGGGAGAATGCAAATCAGGGGCATGCTGGACGGCGCCCGCTGCTCAAAGTTGAGGGCTTTCCAGCGACCGGGGTGCTCGGCCCCGACGCCAGCGAAGAAGTGATCAGGCGATGCTCGACAGCACCACCTGATTTTCAGCAAGTCGGTGTTCAAGGGCGCCATCGGCAAGAAGGGCAAGGCCGGGCTGCGCGGCCGCGCACGCGGCCTGCAGACCGCGCTCGCCGAGAAGGAGCGGCTCTACTTCGCCGAGCACCAGGTCGTTAGGGGGACTCGACCTTGCCCTTGGTCTGCGCACGGGTGAGCTCGACCGCGTCGATGAACGTCAAGTGCCAAGGCAGACCGGTCGTTCGCTGTGAAAACCGCCACCGGCCGCTATGGGTCGAAAGCGTCTTCACGACACGCAGAAAAGCGGACTTTGGTCCGTCTTCGAACACTAAGCTTGCTGCACGATCAGTGAGTGACGGGTTCCGAGATGAACCGAACGCACAGCGCGCATGCGTCTCGACGTCGGCTTTCGCCGACATCGGTCGGCGGCTCTACACGCGCGATTGACTCAGTTCAGTCTTGAGCGGTATTTTGGATGTCTATCAACTCTCTCCTCAAGTCGACACCGCCACCGCGCGCTGGCGCTCGTGCCGCCGAAAGGTGTGCAGCTGCAGCACCAGCAGCGCAAAGGCAGCGACGACCAGCGCGAGCGTCGCGGCCGCCCAGAAGCCGGGTGCGGCGAGCAGCTCGGCCGGCACCCGTCCGCTGCGATCGAAGGCCAGCAGGTAGCCGCCGCCGATGCCGACACCCCACAGCGCGACGGTGTTGACGACGAGCGGCAAGGTGACGATGCGGTAGGCGCGCAGCACGAACGCGGTGACCGCCTGGGTTGCGTCGGCGAAGTGGAACAGCGCGACCCAGGTCAGCAGCGGGACCGCTGCGGCGAGGATCACCGGGTTGTCGGTGTAGGCGCGCGTGATCACGTCGCGACCGAGGTAGGCGGCGAGCCCGAACGTCGCGCCGGCCGTGGCGCCGATCGCGATGCCGTGCCATCCGAGGCGCTGCGCGCCGGCCGCGTCGCCGGCGCCGATGCGCTGCGCGACCAAGGTGCCGGACGCGTTCGCGATCGCGAGCGGCAGCATGTACATCAGCGAGACCAGGTTGACCGCGATCTGGTGGCCGGCGACCGCGGTCGCGCCGCTGCGCGCGATCAGGAACGCCATGCCGGTGAAGC
>JBDSAB010000128.1:0-3803 GCA_039922395.1 Caldimonas sp. | reverse complement strand
GCTGCGAAGCGCGCGACGGCGGCGGCAGCTGCTTCGTGCTCGAGCTGCCGGCGCGGCCGGACGCAGGGGGTTGACGGCGCGCGTTCAACGCGCCGTGTGCCGACAAGGCCGGTCGCCCGGACCGACTTTCAGGCGCGCGTGCGCAACCAGCCGTAACGGGTATTGCTGCGCTGCCCGCCGTACGCTTCGTACGACTCCTTGATGGCGGACAGGTGGTCGGTGCGGTACTGATCGAACCCGGACTCCGGAAGCGCCAAGGGCGAAGCCGCGCTCGCCGTGGCGGTGGGGTACTCGAGAATGCGTTTCAGCTCCGGCGTGATGTGCGCTTCGTAGTCGGCGGGTATGGGCCGGTATACGCCCTTGTTCTTGGCGTCGTGATCGTGCTTGTCTGATCCGTTGCCCTTTTCGGCACGAACCACGCCGGGGTGGAGCTGGTAAAGACGTGCGGAGGTGAGGCCGAGGATCTTCCGTTTGATGGCCTTGGTCAGCTTCGGATAACCGTAGATCTGACGCAGGTCTTCCGGGATCTCGAATCGCCACAGCGCTTCGATCTGCCATTGCGGCGAGCCGTACCAGACGGCATCCGAGCCGAACACGACCCGGTCTTCGCCCATGAACTTGAGCAACTGGCCCAGGATGTGCGCGCACACCGTCGGGAACGTGATGACCGACGATGCAAACGTCGTGCCGATCTCGGCGTAGACATTCTTGTACGGTGCCGCGAGCACTGCCATCTCGGTGACCCACTTGATGTTGGGCACGCCCTCCATCGTGTCGCCTGACTTCACGTCGTTCAGCGCATTGAGCACCCAGAAGCTGGGCTTGATCGACGAGTGGTAGATGATGAAGTTGAACTCCGGCCAGTCGTGGGCTGCCTTCGGAATGTCCCTGGGGTGGCCCAGTTCGGCGCGCCCGGGTTCGGGCTCATTGGTGCTCAATCCCTTGTGGATCGATATGTTCCTGAAGCCCGGATGCGATTTCAGATAGCGCCCGTGATCCTTGCGCGCGTGATAGTCGATCCGCTCGTACGTCGGGTAGGCCACATCGGGGTCGTCGAGACGCCAGCGCTTCATGTCGCTGTTCGGATCGAAGTCGGTCTTCGCCGCGGTGGCTATCGTGTAGCCCTTCCAGCAGTCCGGCCGCATGGTCTCGACCTGCTCGTCGATGTAGTACAGGTTCCCCTTGCCGGTGTAGAGCTGGCCGTGGCCGAGCATCCGGGTCGAGCCGGCCAGCTGATTCACCCAGTCTCGCGTGGCCATGGTCTGCTCGGCGGTCAATATCTCGGCCGACTCCGACTCCTGCACGTTCTTCGGCGGCCGGCTCGGCAGGCCGGCGCCTTGCGGCAATGCGGCGGAGTTGTTGTTGGTCATGATGGCCACCGTCACCTGGCTGTCGAGGTAGACGTCCTTCATGTACTGCGCGAGGTGAAAGTTCGAGTTCAGATTGGGCAAGCCCACCAGCGCCGGATTCCACGGGAAATTGACTCGCCCGAGTTCATCCGGCAGGTCGGCGGCATTGAGCGAGCTGTGCACGCCCTGTGCGATGTCGCGCAGGGCATTGCCCGGTCCCACCCGGCTCGACCGGATGATGTGCGTCTGGTCGTCGAAGACGAACAGGTCGCGCGGCGGGCCGCCTTCCGCATAGGCATCGGGGATCAGCATCTCGATCGGCCGAACATCGAAGAAGCGCCCGAAAACTTCGTTCATCGCGATGAACGAAGCCGCGTACCCGCCGGTCGACGCGAGGAAACTGCGGCGCGACTTGCCGAGCTTCTTCGAGGCTTGCGCCGTCAACTCTGCGATGCGGACCTCCACCTGTCGTTGCTTGTCGGTTTGGACGATCGGCATGTATTCACCGTTCGAGACCATCTGCGTCGGGATCGGCGAGTGCACCCGGTCGAAATGATCCGCGGGCGCCACCCGCCCAAGCTGGGCGTCGCTGAACCAGGAGTCTTCTTCCCGGGTTTCGGGCCTTCGATCAGGCATCGTCTTTCGGTTGGCCATCCTCGTCTCCTCGTGTGTCTATGTTCCTCGCGAGCCAACCCGCGTCGGACCGTTTGCACCTATGCCCGGTGCCGGCTGAGCGCATCGCGAGCGGCGCTTCGAGAACGACTGTAGGGACGCGTCTCCGGGTTGGCATCGTCGCGACCCAGAGAAACGCACTTTTGCGAAAGCACGGTCAGCGGACGCAAGCGCGGGGAGCCTGCTGTGCTTAGGGCGATGCATGGCACTCGATGGCTCGGTGCGCATAATCGGGGAGCTCCGCGGTGCATCAGCGTTGTTAAGCGGAGCTTGCAGCGACGAGGAATGCGATGCGTCGACTCGACCTCAATGGCTTGCCGCCGGGCTCTGCCGGCGCCATCGTGGCCCGCAGCAGCGGGGTGCCGCCCGAGTACCTGCTGGCGGCCCATACGGGACGCGTGATCGCTGCACGATGGCATCGGACCCACGCCGCCCTCGAGCAACCGCACCGGATGGACGACCACGTGCTGTCGTACTGTGTCGCTGGCCGATGCGACGGCCGCGTGTTGCTTGAAGGTTTCGAGCGACGCTTCCCGCAGCGCTCGGGTTCCCTGACCTTCATACCCGCGGGTCGTCCGGTGCGGTGGTCCTTGACGGCCGGTGCCAACTTCGACCACTGGCATCTGTATATCCCGGCTCAGGCTCTGCCCGCGATCGTCACCCTGCCCGTCCGGCTGCGCGACCTGTGGCTCGACCGCTACTTCCGCCTTCTGGCGGCCGAGGTGGAAGGCAGCGGCGCCGCCGGCGTAGAGAAGTCGACGTTCCTGGATGACACTGCCGACCTGCTGCTGCATCGCCTGGAGGTGGTGCTGTCCGAATGCAGCGACGAGGCGCCGACCGCGACCCGAGTTTCGGCATTGAGGCCGCACCTGCTGCGGCGGGTCCAGCTCTACATCGATGAACATCCCGACGGCGACGTCCGGCTCGGCACGCTTGCCGGGCTGGTGGCCATGTCGCCGCGCCACTTCCTGCGGGCGTTCCACCGCGCCGCCGGCACCACGCCCCACCGGTACGTGCTGGACCACCGGCTGGACCGCGCCTGCGAGCTGCTGCGCGACAGCGAAAGGCCGGTCTGCGACATCGCCCGCGGATGCGGCTTTTGCAGCGCAGCCCACTTCGCCACGCTGTTCCACCGTTACCGTGGATGCACCCCGTCAGAGTTTCGTCGGTTGCACTGAACGGGCATCGCCCGCTCATGCCGGCGAAACGTCTGCACCTGCAGCGCCAGCAGTGCGAGCGCGGCGACGACCAGCGCGAGCGTCGCCGCGGCCCAGAAGCCGGGGGCGTTGAGCAGCCCGGCCGGCACCCGCCCGCTGCGGTCGAACGCCAGCAGGTAGCCGCCGCCAATGCCGACGCCCCACAGCGCGACCGTGTTGACGATCAGAGGCAGCGTGACGATGCGGTAGGCGCGCAGCACGAACGCTGTGACGGCCTGGGTCGCGTCGGCGAGGTGGAACAGCGCGACCCAGGTCAGCAGCGGGAGCGCCGCGGCGAGGATCACCGGGTTGTCGGTGTACGCGTGCGTGATCGCGTCGCGGCCGACGTACGCGCCAAGGCCGAATGCCGCGCCGGCCGCCGCCCCGATCGCGATGCCGTGCCAGCCGAGGCGCTGCGCGCCGGCCGCATCGCCGGCACCGATGCGCTGCGCGACCAGCGTGCCGGACGCGTTCGCGATCGCGAGCGGCAGCATGTACATCAGCGAGACCAGGTTGACCGCGATCTGGTGGCCGGCGACCGCGGTCGCGCCGCTGCGCGCGATCAGGAACGCCATGCCGGTGAAGC
>JBDSAB010000127.1:0-7150 GCA_039922395.1 Caldimonas sp. | reverse complement strand
CAGGTCGTCGCGACCGGCTACAACCGCCCGGTCACCGAGAGCGACCCGACCGCGCATGCCGAGATCGTCGCGCTGCGCCACGCGGCTGCGCTGCTCGGCAACTACCGGCTTCCCGATTGCGAGCTGTACGTGACGCTCGAACCGTGCGCGATGTGCGCGATGGCGCTGTTGCATGCCCGCGTGAAGCGCGTCGTGTTCGGTGCCCGCGACCCGAAGACGGGCGCCGCGGGTTCGGTGCTGAATCTTTTCGACGAGCGCCGGCTGAACCATCACACCGAACTGGTCGGCGACGTGATGGGCGAAGCGAGTGCCGCGCTGCTGCAGGACTTCTTCGCTGAAAGACGTCGCCAGTACCGCGAACGGCGCGAGGCGGCGCGCGCCGAGGCGGCACCGGACATTCCGACCGGCGAGGCGACCGAGCTCGAACCGCCGTCGGGCTTTCTATGACGTCGCTCGCCCTCTACTCGCCGAGCGGTCTGGTGATGAAGGCGGCTCCCCTGCGCCGTGCGCAGCGCCGGCTCAAGGCGCTCGGCTTCGAAGTCGAGATCGACGGCGGCGCGCTCGCCAAGCACCAGCGTTTCGCCGGCGACGACGCGGTGCGCCTCGAGGCGATCCATCGCATCGCTGACCGCGCGCCCGCTATCGCCATGGCCACGCGCGGCGGCTACGGCCTGAGCCGTCTGCTCGATGCGATCGACTGGAAGCGCGTCGCCGCGAGCGTCGAGCGCGGGACGCATTGGGTCGGTCACAGCGACCTGACGGTGCTGCAGCTGGGCTTGCTGGCGCACACCGGGGCGCGCAGCTGGGCCGGGCCGATGGCCTGCTACGACTTCGGCCGCGAGGCCGGCGAGCATGGCGAGAAGAGCATCGAGACGGTCGATGAGGTGACGCGCGATTGTTTCGTGGAGGCGATGAGCGGCGCGCTCGAGGCCGTCGGTTTTCGGACCGAGAAGGGCTTCGACGGCGTCGAGGTCCGCGGCACGCTCTGGGGCGGCAATCTGTGCATGGTCAGCTCGCTGCTCGGCACGTCGCATTGGCCGCGCGTCAAGGGCGGCGTGCTGTTCCTCGAGGACGTCAACGAGCATCCGTACCGGATCGAACGCAGCCTCTTGCAGCTGCACCAGGCCGGTGTCCTGAACGCCCAGAAGGCGGTGGTCCTCGGTGCGTTCAGCGACTGGCGCAAGTCGCCGAATGATCGCGGCTACGACATGAAGGCGGTGCTGCAGCGCGTGCGCAGCGAAACCCGCACGCCGATCCTGACCGGCCTGCCGTTCGGCCACGTCCCGACCAAGGTGACGATGCCGATCGGCGCACGCGTCACCTTGCTGGTCGACGGGCGCAACGTGCTGATCGGCTGGTAGGCCGCGTAGCGCGGTTAGGCGACCCGTACAATTCGCCGCTGCGCCGAAAAGGACGGGTCACGAGCCCTCGCTTCGCGGCGGGTTCAGGTTCTGCAACGTCTCGGCGCATCTCCGCCGGGATGCACGGCGAAGGGTCGGAGCGATGCACGCTGACGCGATGGGATGGGGCCGCCGGCTCGCGGCGACACTCGGGTTGGCCCTGACACTCGCGGCATGCAACAACAGCCCCCAGGCCGACGGGGTCGAGAAGAGCAACACGCTGTTCTCCGCGTTCGCCGAGCGTTCGCCGCGCTACGTCGACCCGACCGCGTCCTATTCGAACAACGAGACGCCCATCACCTACCAGGTTTACGAGCCGCTCTACGGCTACCACTACCTGAAGCGGCCGTACCAGTTGATCCCGAAGCTCGCCGAGGAGGTCGTCGAGCCGAAGTACTTCGACAAGGCAGGGCAGCCGTTGCCGGAGGACGCCGATCCGGCATCGATCGCCGAAAGCGTCTACGACATCCCGATCAAGAAGGGCGTGATGTATGCGCCGCATCCGGCGTTTGCAAAGGATGCGCAGGGGCACTACCTGTACCACGCGATGAAGCCGGGCGAGGTCGGCGATCGGCGCTCGCCGTGGGAGTTTCCGGTCCGAGCGACCCGGGAGCTGGTCGCCGAGGACTTCGTCTACGCGATGAAGCGCCAGGCAACGACCCGAATCCAGGCGCCGATCTACGGCATCTTCACCGAGTACGTGGTCGGGCTGAAGCAATACGGCGAGCTGATTCGAGCCGAGGACAAGAAGCTGCGCGCTGGGATCGACCCCGCCGCGCTGGACAAGCCCTTCCTCGACTTCCGCAAGTACCCGCTCGAAGGCGTCAGCGCCCTCGACGCGCACACGCTGCGCATCCGGATCATCGGCAAGTACCCGCAGTGGAAGTACTGGCTCGCCATGACCTTCACCTCTCCGGTTCCCTGGGAGGCGGACGCGTTCTATGCGCAGCCCGGCATGGCCAAGAACGGCCTGACGTTGAACGTATGGCCTGCCGGCACCGGCCCCTACATGATGGTCGACTACGTGCAGGATCGACGCCATGTGCTGAAGCGCAATCCCAACTATCACGGCGAAACCTACCCGTGCGAGGGCATGCCGGGCGACAAGGAAGCCGGCCGGCTCGACGACTGCGGCAAGCCGATGCCGTTCATCGACACGCTGGTCTTCAATGCGGAGAAGGAAGCGGTGCCGCTGAAGGCGAAGTTCATTCAGGGCTACTTCGACGTGCCGGAGATCGAGCGCACCGAATACGGCGTCGAGTTCGCGCTCGACATGGCCGATTCGGAGCGGGTCGCGAAGAACTACGCCGAGAAGGGCTTCAAGCTGCCGCGCGTCGTCGACATCTCGAATTGGTACGTGGGCTTCAACTGGCTCGATCCGGTGGTCGGGAAGGGCGCGACACCCGAGCAGCAGGTCCGCAACAGGAAGCTCCGACAGGCTTTGTCGATCGCGATCGACTGGGACGAGTACAGCCGCATCTTTCCCAAGAAGGGCGGCGAGACCGCGATGGGTCCGCTCCCCGGCGGCCTGTTCGGCTCGCGCCACGGCACGGTCGCCGGCGTCAATCCGCTGACGCACCGGGTGGTCGACGGCAAGATGGTGCGGCGTCCGCTCGACGAGGGGAAGGCGCTGCTCGTCGAGGCGGGCTATCCGGACGGGCGCGATGCGAGCAACGGCCGTCCGCTCGTCCTCAATTACGACTACCAGCGCGTGCCCACGCCGGAGATCAAGTCGGAGCTCGACTGGATGGTGAAGCAGTTCGCCAAGCTCGGCATCCAGCTCGAGATCCGCGCGACCGACTACAACCAGTTCCAGGACAAGATGAGGAAGGGCACCCAGCAGGTGTTCTTCTGGGGCTGGTTGGCCGACTACCCCGATGCCGAGAACTACCTGTTCCTGCTCTACGGCCCGAACTCGAAGGCCAAGGCGGACGGCGAGAACACCGCGAACTACGAGAACTCCGAATACGACCGGCGCTACAACATGCTGCGTCTGATGGACGATGGGCCGGAGAAGCAGAAGGTCATCGACGAGATGGTCGCGATCGTCCAGCAGGATGCGGTCTGGTCATTCGGCTGGTTCCCTTTTGCCTCGGGCGCCTACCAGCCGTGGGTCTACAACGGCAAGCCGAGCATCCTGGTGCGTGACATGGCGAAGTACTACCGCATCGATCCGGCGCTGCGGGCGCAGAAGCAGGCCGAGTGGAACAAGCCGGCCTGGTGGCCGCCGGTCCTCATCGTGCTGGCACTGCTCGCGATCGCGTGGGCGGGACGTCGCACGTTCCAGCGGCGCGAGCGGCTCAACGCCCGCGGCGAAGTGCTCGCATGACGTCGACAGCAAGGGGCGTGTTCCCGACCGGCAGGTTGCCTGCCGCATGCTGAACTACATCGTCAGACGCATCGGCTACGGGGTGCTCATTCTGCTGGGCGTGAACCTGGCGACGTTCTTCCTCTTCTTCACCGTCAACACGCCGGACGACATGGCCCGGCTCAACATCGGCGGCAAGCGGGTCAGCGCCGAGCAGATCGCCAAGTGGAAGGCCGAACGCGGCTACGACAAGCCGCTCTACCTGAACGAGCAGAAGCAGGGCAGCGAGCGCATCACCGAAACGATCTTCTGGGACCGCTCGGTCTCGCTCTTCAAGCTCGACTTCGGCCGGGCCGACGCCGAGAGCGCCGGCGACATCGGCTACCAGATCCGCAGCCGCATGATCGCGAGCCTGCAACTCGCGCTGCCGCTCTTCATCCTGCAGGTCATCGCGAGCACGGCGTTCGCGCTGCAGCTGGTGCTGTTCCGAAATTCGCGCATCGACTTCTGGGGCGTCGTGCTGTGCGTTCTGATGCTGTCGATCTCGAGCTTGTTCTACATCATCGTCGGCCAATTCCTGTTCTCGCGCATGTTCAAGCTGGTGCCGATCTCGGGCTACGCGGAAGGCCTCGACGCCGTCAAGTTTCTCGTCCTGCCGGTGCTGCTCGCGCTGGTTGCCCGCCTCGGCGGTGAAGCGCGGCTCTACCGGGCGATGTTCCTCGAGGAGGTCGGAAAGGATTACGTGCGGACCGCCCGCGCCAAGGGGCTGTCGGAGCGGGTCGTGCTGTTTCGCCACGTCTTCAAGAACGCGCTGATTCCAATCATCACGAGCGCGGGTTCGTACCTGCCCTACATCTTTCTCGGCAGCCTCGTGTTCGAAAGCTTCTTCGGCATTCCCGGGCTCGGGGCGTATGTGATCGATGCCATCTCGGGGCAGGACTTCGCGATCGTGCGCACGATGGTCTTCATCGGCTCGCTGCTGTACATCGTCTCGTACGTGCTGATCGACATTGCCTATACGTGGGCCGACCCTCGGGTCCGGCTCAGCTGACCCCGAGGACTCGCGCTTGGCTCCGAAGTTCGTTCTGCTCTGGACCGATGCCGTCCTGTTGCTGCTGCTGATCGCCATGGTGTGGTACGCCTGGCACGTGCGGCGACATCCCAATCTTCGCGACACCTGGGGCAAGGTGTTCGCCGACGCGCCGTCGCTGTGTTCAGCGCTGGTGATCGCGCTGTTCCTGGGCGTGACGCTGCTCGACAGCGTGCACTTCCGGCTCGCGCTCACCCCCGCGGCGGGTGCCAGGCCGACGGCCGAGATTGCCTACGACACACGGACGATGTCGCTGCTGGACACGCTTCTCGGGAAGCTCGTGCAGTCGCGCGAGTCATCCTATTCGGTGCCACTCAGCTATGTCGGCTTCACCAAGGAAACCCGAGTCGTCGACGGCCAGAGCAGTCGAGTGTTCCCGCGGCTCGTTCATGGCGGTGCGCACCTGGCGAACCCCCAGAGCGAATGGATGGCCGACGTGGTCTTGCGAGGGGTCGAGGGAGCGCTGGCGGGACTCGGCGCGGCCGGCCTGTTCGGCCTGTTGGTCGCCCGGGGTCATGCACGCCGGCAGCGGATCCCGCTGGGCGCCGCGCTGCGCGAGATCGCCGGCAATCGGACCCGGCTGCCGCTGCGCGCGGCAATGATCACGTTGGCTGTGCTCGCCGTGCTCGCCGGTGTGGCCATGGCGCTCATGTTCGCGTACCACCTGCTCGGCACCGATCGCACCGGCAACGACGTTTTCTACCAGGCCCTGAAGAGCGTCCGGACCGCCTTCGTGATCGGCACGCTGGCGACCTTGGCGACGCTCCCGTTCGCGGTCGCTTTCGGGGTTGCGGCTGGCTACTTCAAGGGCTGGGTCGACGAAGTGATCCAGTATCTCTACACGACCTTGTCGTCGGTGCCCAACGTGCTGCTGATCGCGGCCTGCGTGCTGATGGTTCAGGTCTACATCGACAAGAACCCGGATCTGTTCGCGACCGGCGCCGAGCGATCCGACCTGCGCCTCTTCCTGCTCTGCGTGATCCTCGGTGTGACCGGCTGGGCCAGCCTGTGCCGGCTGCTCAGGGCCGAGACGATGAAGCTGCGCGAACTGGAATACGTCCAGGCGGCGACGGCGTTCGGCGTCAGCCACTGGCGGATCATGGTGCGCCATGTGCTGCCCAACGTGATGCACCTGATTCTGATCACGACGGTGCTCGAATTCTCCGGGCTGATCCTGTACGAGGCGGTGCTCTCGTACGTCGGCGTCGGCGTCGACCCTTCGATGAACAGCTTCGGCGGCATGATCAACCTCGCGCGCAGCGAAATGTCGCGTGACCCGATCGTCTGGTGGAGCTTCGCGGCCGCATTCGCCTTCATGGTCACGCTCGTGCTGGCTGCGAATCTTTTCGCGGATGGCGTTCGAACCGCCTTCGATCCGCGTTCGCGTGCCTTCCGGCCCCGGGTGTTCCTTCCACCCACGCCGATCGTCGTCGACGCGCCGACTGTTCCGCGTTGATGGGTACGCTGCAGCCATGCTGAAGGTCGAAGAACTGAAGGTGGCACTGGATGCCGACGCGGGCCTCGTCAAGGCCATCGATGGGCTGAGCCTCTGCATCGAGAGGGGGCAGACGTTCGCGCTGGTCGGCGAATCGGGCTGCGGAAAGAGCATGACCGCGCTGGCATTGATGCGGCTCTTGCCTGAGAACGGCCGCGTGACCCAAGGCCAGCTCGACCTTGGCGGAACGGACGTCTTCGGGCTGCCGGAGTCGAGCATGCGGGCGGTCCGGGGGGGCCGCATTGGCATGATCTTCCAGGAGCCGGCAACCAGTCTGAACCCGGTGATGCGGGTCGGCGATCAGATCGTCGAGTCGATCGAGGTCCACACGAAGCTCCGCGGCGCAGATGCGCGCGCAAAGGCGATCGAATGGCTGGGGCGGGTCGGCATCCCCGAACCCGAGCGACGCATCGATGAGTATCCATTTCGGCTCAGCGGCGGCCAGAAGCAGCGGGTCATGATCGCGATGACGCTGGCCTCCGAGCCGGATTTCCTGATCGCAGACGAGCCGACGACTGCACTCGACGTCACCATTCAGGCCCAGATCCTCGACCTGCTGCGAACCTTGCAGCGTGAACAGGGCATGGGAATGCTGCTCATCACCCACGATCTCGCGGTCGTCTCCGGCATCGCCGATTGGATCGCGCTGATGTATGCGGGGCAAATCATCGAGGTGGCCCCGGTCGGCGATTTTTTCCGCGCTCCGAAGCACCCCTACGCACGGTTGCTTCTGGAGGCGTTGCCCGGCACCGGCAAGCGCGGCGCTTCGCTGGCCGCGATCGCTGGCACCGTGCCGGCCCTGTCGCAGGAGTTCGTCGGTTGCCGATTCACCCCGAGATGCGACCGCGCCTTCGACG
>JBDSAB010000126.1:0-2732 GCA_039922395.1 Caldimonas sp. | reverse complement strand
CGCGAGGTCTTCATGAAGCACCACGCCGACCTCCTCGATGCCGCGTTCTGGCAAGGCCACAAGCAGGAGATCCTGGCCGGCTACGTGCATGATGTCTTCCCGTACGAGGCGCACCGCCGCTTCGAGCACCAGCGCCACGCCGAGGCGCTGGCGACGTCTTCGTGAAACGACTCGCCTGAGGAGATCCGCCATGGCCGATTCCATCGTCATCGCTTCCGCCGCCCGCACCCCCATCGGCGGGTTGCTCGGCGACTTCAGCGGCCTCGCCGCGCACCAGCTCGGCGCCGTCGCGATCAAAGCCGCGGTCGAGCGCGCCGGCGTGCCGGGCGACTCGGTCGACGAGGTGCTGATGGGCAACTGCCTGATGGCCGGCCAGGGCCAGGCGCCGGCTCGCCAGGCCGTGCTCGGCGCCGGCCTGCCGCAGTCGACCGGCGCGGTCACCCTGTCGAAGATGTGCGGCTCCGGGATGCGCGCGATGATGTTCGCGCACGACATGCTGAAGGCCGAGAGCGCCGGGATCGTGGTCGCCGGCGGCATGGAGAGCATGACCAACGCGCCGCACCTGATGTTCGCGCGCAAGGGTGTCAAGTACGGCCAGGCGCCGATGTACGACCACATGGCGCTCGACGGCCTCGAGGACGCCTATGACCGCGGCCGCGCGATGGGCACGTTAGCCGAGGAATGCGTCGACAAGTACGGCTTTAGCCGCGAGGCGATGGACCGCTTTGCGATCAGCTCGACCGAGCGCTCGAAGAAGGCCAACGAGGACGGCAGCTTCGACTGGGAAATGGCGCCGGTCGCAGTGCCGGGCAAGGCCGGCACGACCGCGATCAAGTGGGACGAGCAGCCGTTCAAGGCCAAGCTCGACAAGATCCCCGGGCTGAAGCCGGCCTTCAAGAAGGACGGCACGATCACCGCGGCGACCTCGTCGAGCATCTCCGACGGCGCCGCCGCGCTGGTGCTGATGCGCGAGTCGACCGCGAGTCGGCTCGGCAGCAAGCCGGTCGCCCGGATCGTCGCGCATTCGGTTCATGCGCAGGCGCCGAACTGGTTCACGACCGCGCCGATCGGTGCGATCCAGAAGGTGCTGCAGAAGGCGGGCTGGTCCGTGAAGGACGTCGACCTCTGGGAAGTCAACGAGGCGTTCGCCGCGGTGACGATGGCGGCGATGACCGAGTTCAAGCTGGCCCACGAGATCGTCAACGTGCACGGTGGCGCGGTCGCGCTCGGCCATCCGATCGGCGCGAGCGGCGCGCGCATCGTCGTCACGCTGCTCGGCGCGTTGCGCAAATACGGCAAGAAGAAGGGCGTCGCCGCGCTCTGCATCGGCGGCGGCGAGGCGACCGCGCTGGCGGTCGAGCTGCTATGACGGTCGGCCGCTGAATCACGCACGCCGTCGACCGCGAGCATGCTCGGCATCCACGACCCCTGGCTGTTCGCGCTGACGGTCTTCGTCCTCAACGCGACCCCGGGCGTCGACCTCGTGCTGACGTTGACGCGCACGCTTCAGCACGGCGTGCGCGGCGGGCTCGCCACGGCGTTCGGCATCAGCACCGGCTGCGTGCTGCATGCGCTCGGCGCTGCGTTCGGGCTGGCCGCTCTGCTGGCCGCGTCGGCGCTCGCGTTCACCGTGGTCAAGTGGGCCGGCGCGGCCTACCTGTGCTGGCTCGCGTTCGGGATGCTGCGGGCCGCGCTGCGACCGTCGGTTGCGGTCCGGTCCGATCCGACCGCCGAAGCGGCAACCGTGGCGCAATGGGGCAGCACGCATGACGCTCGTGCCGTCGGCGCGTTGTCGGATCAGAACGGCGGTGCCAGCTCGACTTCGGCTCCGACCGCTTGGCGGCTCTACCGCCAGGGCGTGCTGACGAACGCGCTGAACCCGAAGGTCGCGCTGTTCTTCCTCGCATTGCTGCCGCAGTTCATCGACGGCGACGCACCGCACAAGACGCTCGCGTTCCTGTTCCTCGGCGCCTGGTTCGTGATCCAGGGCACCGTGTTCCTCGCGGCCTTCGTGCTGGGGGTCGCACCGCTGCGCCGCTGGCGACCGTCGGCCCGTATCGAGCGCACGATTCAGGGCCTCGGCGGCACGCTTTTCATGGCGCTCGCGGCGAAGCTCGCGCTCGCGCCGCGGCCATGACACAACAACTTTCCGCGAGCCGCCGACACGATGCTGCTGCCTGACGACCACCGCGCGGTGCAGGACGCGGTCCGTGCCTACGTCGAGGCCGAGATCGCGCCGAACGCGGCACGCTGGGACCGCGAGTGCCACTTTCCGGCCGAGCAGCTGCGCGGCCTGGCGCAGCTCGGGTGCTACGGCGTCGCGGTGCCGGCTGAGTGGGACGGCGCCGGCCTCGACTACCTCGCGCTGTCGGTGATCCTCGAGGAGATCGCGGCCGGCGACGGCGCGACCTCGACGATCGTCAGCGTCAACAACTGCCCGGTCTGCTCGATCCTGATGGCGTGGGGCAGCGATGCGCAGAAGGACCAGTGGCTGCGCCCGCTTGCGCGCGGCGAGATGCTCGGCGCGTTCTGCCTGACCGAGCCGCACGCCGGCTCGCAGGCTGACGCGCTGCGCACGACGGCGACCCGCGACGGCGCCGACTATGTGCTGAACGGCGTCAAGCAGTTCATCACCAGCGGCAAGAACGGCGACGTCGCGATCGTGATGGCGGTGACCGACAAGGGCGCGGGCAAGAAGGGCATCAGCGCCTTCATCGTGCCGACCGCGAGCG
>JBDSAB010000125.1:0-13256 GCA_039922395.1 Caldimonas sp. | reverse complement strand
ATAGCGCAAGGTCTTGCGATCCCCTGCTTTCACCCGTAGGTCGTATGCGGTATTAGTCCGGCTTTCGCCGGGTTATCCCCCACTACTGGGCACGTTCCGATGTATTACTCACCCGTTCGCCACTCGCCACCAGGATTGCTCCCGTGCTTCCGTTCGACTTGCATGTGTAAGGCATGCCGCCAGCGTTCAATCTGAGCCAGGATCAAACTCTTCAGTTCGATCTTGAATTTTGCTCAATGAATTGAAGTGAACTTCACTTCATGAGCGTTTAGGGTCCATGAGACCTCGATCTGCGATCACTCGCAGATCAGGCACTCGCCCTCCAACGCCCACACTTATCGGCTGTTAGTTTTTAAAGAACTTCGCCTTGCGGCGGGCTGATTGCAGTAATCAGCGAAGACTACGATTCTGGCATGTTTTGAAGAGCCCTGTCAAGACCCTTCGTTTTTCCGCCTTCTTTGTTGCCGACGCGATTCGGCTTGTTGTTGTCAGCGGGAGAGTGACTTTAGCACGCCCTTTAACCGCGCGTAAAGGCCTCTATCTCCGCGGGCGCAGCACGCTGCAGGACCGCGGGCGCCATCGCCATCTTTTCGATCAGGCAGGCGCGCTCCGGGTCTTCGGAGTCGAGCATGCATTCGAGTCGCGCAGCCCATTGTTGAGCGTCGGCTCGAATGATCTGTTGCTTGATCGCGGCGATCTGCGAAGGGTGCATCGAGAACGCACGCAGACCCATCGCAAGCAGCAGTTCGGTGAAGGCCGGATCACCGGCCATCTCGCCGCAGACGCTGACGTCCTTGCCCACGAGACGCGCCTGCGCGATAGCGCGCGCGAGCAACTGAAGAACCGCCGGATGCCACGGGTTGTAAAGGTGCGAGACGGCTTCGTCGGCACGGTCGATCGCCAACGTGTACTGAATCAAATCGTTGGTCCCGACCGAGACGAAGTCGAAGTGCCGGAGGAACGCAGAAATCACGAGAGCCGCCGCCGGAACTTCGATCATCGCGCCGACCTTGACGTCGGCGAAGCGCCGACCAGAATCAGCCAACTGCTGCTTCGCCTTGGCCAGCGCTTCGAAGGTGTGCTGCATCTCGCTGACATGCGACACCATCGGGATGAGCAGCCTCACATTGCCATATGCGCTGGCCCTGAGAATCGCACGCAGCTGCTGGCGAAACATCCCCGGCTCCGACAGACTCCAGCGAATGGCGCGCAGCCCCAATGCCGGGTTAAGCGCGTGCTCGTGACGCAACTCGTTCACTGACATCCGGTCAAGCGGCTTGTCCGCGCCGATATCCACGGTGCGGATCGTGACCGGCAGGCCTTTCATCGCTTCGACAGCGCTTCGGTAGGCCTCGAATTGCTCGTCTTCACCGGGCAGATCCCCGGCCCGGTTCATGAAAAGAAACTCGCTTCGAAACAGTCCGATGCCGACAGCGCCGGCCTCGAGCGCTGCATGCGCATCCGCAGGCAGTTCGATGTTGGCCAGCAGGTCGACCGGTTGCCCATCGAGCGTGACCGCTGGCGTGTCACGCAGCCTCGACAGGCGCTCTCGCTTTTGCTCGCGTTGACGTTGTCGAAGGCGATACTCCTCCAACACCACCAAGGACGGATCGACGATCACGATACCGGCATCACCGTCAATGATGACCCAGTCATCCTGGCGGATCAGCCGGCTGGCCTCGCGGGCGCCCACCACCGCAGGGATGTCCATGCTGCGAGCGACGATTGCTGTGTGTGAAGTCTTCCCACCGACGTCGGTGATGAACCCGGTAAAGACGCTGCGCTTGAACTGCAGCATGTCGGCCGGCGCGATGTCGTTCGCAACGAGCACCAGCGGATCTTCCCCGCCGAGGTCGCGCGCGACAGCCGCTCCAGGTGGCGGAAAGCCCGATGCAGAACCGCGCTTCATTGCCCGCAGAAGCCGCTCGACGACTTGTTCAAGATCAGCCTTGCGCTCTCGCAGGTACTCGTCCTCCATTTCGTCGAATTGGCGAGCCAGGACCTCCAGCTGCGCTGACAAGGCCCATTCCGCGTTGTAGTGACGAACGGAAATCCACTGCTTGGTCGCGCCCGTCAACGTGTCGTCATGAAGCAGCATCAGATGCACGTCGAGCAGCGCCGAAAGCTCAGCCGGCGCCTCGATCGGAAGGTCGCGCTTGAGCGTGCTGAGTTCAGTGGCGACCACATCGCGCGCGACCCGCAAGCGGTCGATTTCCGCCTCGATGCGTGCTTCGGCGATGAAGTAGTGAGCGACGTCGACCCGACTCGATGCGACAAGCACCGCGCGACCGATCGCGACACCGCGAGAGACGGGCAGGCCGAACACCTGGAAGCTCATGGGCCGATGCTAGCAGTGCAGGTGCTCCGGTCGACATACGAACTTGCGCGGATGACGCGCATTCGCGAGGTCTCTGAATCGATCGGAAAAGCCCTCGCTGAGAGGCGCTTTGATCGACGCGCGTGTCTACTGGCCTTCGCCGAACTTCTCGTCGAACAGCGCCGTCAGCGCCTTGACTGCAGCTTCCTCGTCCGCTCCCTCGGCCTCGAGTTCGACGTCGCTGCCGATTCCGGCGGCCAGCATCATGACGCCCATGATGCTCTTGGCGTTGACGCGCCGGCCGTTGCGGCTGAGGGCGACCTCGCTCTGGAAGGTGCTGGCCAGCTTGGTCAACTTCGCGGATGCCCGCGCATGCAATCCCAGCTTATTGCTGACTCTGATGGTCGTTCGGATCATGTCCTGCATGTTTGACGGCCTGTGTCTGCGGCCGCGTCGTCGCCACTTGCATCACGCCTTGCATTGCGCCGGCCATCGCCCGGGTGACCACCGCATCGAGACCCTCGGAGGCGTAGCACAACGATCGCCATAGCATCGGCACGTTGACCCCGGCGACCACTTTGACCTGCACGCCGTCGGCAAGCCGCTGCGCGATGTTGCAGGGCGTCGCCCCGAAAACATCGGTGAACACGATGGCCTCGGGATTGCGGACCCGCGCCAGCATCTCGCGGGCATGCGCCTCGATCACCTCGACCGGCGTCTCCGCGGCAACGTCAAGCGCCTCGAGCGCACAACTGCAGTCCGGAAATGCATGCTGCGCGACCTGCTTCAGCGACGATGCGAGCGGCGCGTGCGCGATGATCATCAATCCGGGCATGGCGGCGGATTATCGGCAGTTCGTGAGGTGGAATTGAGTTTCACGCTCGCCGTACGGTCGTCCCGCCACAAAAACCACAGGTAGGACAGCGCACAGCAGCATCCCAACAACGCAAAGGCCCCGCGATACGCCGACAGGGTGTCCCAGCCAGCCCCAATCAACAGGTCGATGGCGATGCCGATCCCCCATTGCAGGACGAAGACGCCGGCGAAGATCACCAGGTTGTAGGCCGACAAGGCACGTCCGGCCAGGTGTGCCGGGAAGGCCTGCCCGACGGCCGGCTGCGCCAGCGCGCTGACGGTGCTGGCGACGCAGAACGCGGCCCAGTTCGCAGCGCCGGCCTCAGCGCCGAGGAACAAGGCCAGCCCGAGCGCCGCCATCGCGATCGGAACGCCCGCCGAAACCAGGCGTTGCGCCGTCCATCCAGCGGCATACAACTTCGGGACGACGATTCCCCAGCTCATGAAGGCCAGGAGCATCGAGACGTTGAGCAGAAACAGCCCGCCGGCCGCCTGCACCGGGGTGCGGCCGGCGACGTTGACCAGCCACGGGCCGGCCCACAGCGACTGGATGGCGATCATCCCGCCATAACTGAAGAAGCCGAGCGGCGCGAAGCGCTGGAACGTCGGGTGGCGGAAGATCTCAAGGTAGCCGGCCGGTCGTTGATCCAACGCGCGAGGCGCCGCTGGCAGGTCGACAGGCACCTTCCAGGCGATGGCCAGCGCCGCGAACGCCAGAGCAGCCGCCACCAGCCAAAACAGCCCACGCCAGCCGACGATCGGAAGCAGCCACTGCACCGGCAGCGTCGACGCGACCATGCCGAGCGAGCCGGTCATCAGCATCCAGGAATTGGCGCGCATCTGCGCCACGGCGCTGAAACGCCGCCGGAACGCCGTCATCGGAGCCATCAGGCAGGCACTGACGCCGACGCCAATCAGGGCACGCGCGGCCGTCAGCCCGGCAAAGTTGTGCGCCGAGGCGAAGGCCACGCAGCCCAACACCGCAGCAATCAAGAGCAGCAGCATCACGCGCCTCGGCCCATACCGATCAAGCGCGCTGCCGAGCGGCAACTGCGTCAGCGCAAAACCACCGAAAAAGGCGCCTGCCAGCAGGCCGAGGTGGCTGGCGCTGAGACCGAGCTCCTCACTGAAGGTCGGTGCGAGCGTCGCCGTGACGCCTCGCAGCAGGGCCGAGCAGAAATAGGCGAACGCAAAGCTCAGAAAGAGCCACAGCGCAAGCCGCGCCGACATCCGTTCGGGCTGTTCCTCCGCAGCCGGAGCGGTCATCGAAAAACAAGTCCGGCGAAGAATGTGTCCACGACCTGCGGCGGCGGCGCTTTGCCGAGCACGCTCAACTGGTAGATCCGCAAACCGCGCGTGAAAAAGGCGGCATGGAGATCCACCGCTTCCCCATGGGGCCGGCGGCCGGTCACGTCGAGTCGAGCCGTCGAGGGATTCGGGGTCATGCCGGCCAGGTGAAATGCAGATGTTCTCGGCGCGGCGCTGCCAAGGTTGGCTACCGAGGCTGCCTTGACCGCATCGATCGCCGCCGAGACCCCTGCCGGATTGCCAACCGCGAAATGGCTGGCCGCAAACGTCGTTCCTTCGGCCGTGCAGGTCACCATCTCCATGCGCAGCGGCGTTCCCTCGATCGGCACCTCGCGAACGCGGCGTTCGGGCCGACACGGAAACTGCGCTCGCAAGGATGTCTCATCGACCCGCACCTCGCGCCAGTCGAATGGCGGCGAGCACGCCGTGAGCGCCGCCAGCAGCGGCATCGCGCATCGCATGATCGTCCGCCCCATCCTGGGGATTATCCCGGCGCCTTGCGAACCTCGCGCCGAGGGCCACGCCGTTCGAGTGCCGCACAATTCGCCATGTCCAGCGCCCCCCCGAAGGCCGACGCACAGGCACTCGCCGGCATCCGCGTGCTCGATCTGTCCCGTGTCCTGGCCGGCCCGTGGTGCACCCAGACGCTCGCCGATCTCGGCGCCGACGTCATCAAGATCGAACGGCCGCCCGGGCCTGGTCATCCCGGCGGAGACGACACCCGGACCTGGGGCCCGCCGTTCCTGAAGGACCGCTCCGGCGCCGACACGTCGGACGCCGCGTACTACCTTGGGACGAACCGCAACAAGCGATCCGTCACCGTCGACCTCGCCAGCAACGCCGGCCAGACGCTGATCCGCCGAATGGCCGAACGCTGTGACGTCTTCGTCGAGAACTACAAGGTCGGTGACATGGCGCGTTACGGCCTCGACGCCGCGTCGTTGCTGACGCTCAATCCGCGCCTCGTCTATTGCTCGGTGACCGGATTCGGGCAGACCGGCCCGTATCGCGAGCGCGCAGGCTACGACTACGCCATTCAGGGCATGGGCGGCCTGATGAGCGTCACTGGCCCGGGCCGGCACGAGATTGCCGACGACGCGCCCGGCGGGGGTCCGCAGAAGGTCGGCGTGGCCGTGGCGGACCTGTTCACCGGTCTCTACGCCACCACCGCGATCCTCGCCGCGCTGCGCCACCGCGACCGCACCGGCGAGGGCCAGGCGATCGACATGGCGCTGCTCGACAGCCAGGTCGCGATGCTCGCCAATCTCGGGGCCGGCTACCTGACGACCGGCGTGGCGCCGCAGCGTGCCGGCAATGCGCACCAAAACATCGTGCCTTACCAGGTCTTCGAGGTCTCCGACGGCCACGTCATCCTCGCGGTCGGCAACGATGGCCAGTACGCGCGCTTCTGCTCGGTCGCGGGTCGACCCGACCTTGCCACCGACCCGCGCTTCGTCCGCAATGCCGACCGGGTACGCAACCGGTCGATCCTGGTCCCGCTGCTCGCGGCCGAGATGAAGCGCCGACCGCGCCAGGACTGGCTCAGCGCCCTCGAACAGGCCAAGGTTCCATGCGGCCCGATCAACGACCTCTCCGAGGTCTTCGCCGATCCGCACGTGCAGGCGCGCCAGATGACCGTCGAGATGTCCCATCCGCTGGCCGGCCCCGTGCGCCTGGTCGCCAGCCCGATGAAGCTGTCGGCGACACCCGTTCAATACCGCCTCGCGCCGCCGCTGCTGGGTGCCGACACCGAGGTCGTGCTGGCCGAGTTCGGCCTCGCGCCGGACGAGATCGCGGCCCTCCGCGCGTCCGGCGCAATCTGAGGCGCGAACGATGGCCGATTTCGTGCTGGTCCACGGTGCGTGGCACGGCGCCTGGTGCTGGAAACGGGTTCTTCCGCTGCTCTGGCCGGCCGGCCATCGCGCCTTTGCCGTCTCGCTGAGCGGCGTCGGCGAACGGGCTCACCTGCCGCCGCAGGCCGTCACGCTCGACACCCACATCGCCGACGTCGTCAACGTGATCGAGGCCGAGGAGCTCCTCGATGTCGTCCTGGTCGGACACAGCTACGCGGGCGTCGTGATCACCGGTGTCGCGCAGCGATCGATGCGGCGGTTGCGGCACCTGGTCTACCTGGATGCGGCGGTGCCGCTGCCCGGCGAAAGCTGGTCATCGTTGCATGACGAGGCGACGCGCACCGCACGGCGCCACGCCATCGCCGAGAACGGCACGCTGGCACCCCCTGATCCGTCGGTCTACGGGCTCAGTGGAGACGACGCTGCCTGGGTCGCTCGCCGGCAGACGCCGCATCCGGGCGGCGTCTACGACACGCCGCTCGAGTTCGACGCCGAGCGGATCGGCGCGCTGCCGCGCACCTTCATCAGCTGCACGTCACCTGCACTGCCGACCATCGATGCATCGCGCGCTCGCGTCCGCCTCGATGCAGGCTGGACGTTCCTCGAAATGGCGACCGGTCACGACCCGATGATCAGCGCTCCGGACGCGCTGGTTCGGCAGCTGGTGGCGCTTGCGTAGCCAGAGCTCTGAGAGGCTCTCGCGCGGTCCGCGCAAACCAGCGCGCACCGTCGAAACAGACGTTCGACAAAGCGTGATTTATTCGGCTGTCGATGCTTCGCCAGCGTGAATCGCCTCTGGCGAAACAACGGGCGGGCGAGGACACTTTGCACACCCTGCCGAGGCCCGTTCCGCTCCCGCCTCTTCGCGCGCAGCCCTCGTCTTTCCCTCCACTGCCTAACACCTCCCGCACGGACATGTTTGTCGACGCGCCCAGCCGCATGAGCGGGAACACCCCCCAGAAATCCATGTCGCACGCCTCCCCTCATACGGTGGGATCGGCCGAGGTCGAGCGCCGCAATGCGGAGCGCTGGCACGCGCTCGTCTCGGAGATCGGTGCCGAGATCGCGTCGCCGCTGACGGCCGCACTCGAACGCATCCACGCGCTGGTCGCCACCGGCAAGATCGATCGCGCCGGTCTGCGCGCGTTGCGCGAGGAGGTCGAACAGGCGCGCCAGGTCGGCATCGTCGGACAGCAGCTGACGCGGTTCGCTTCGGGGCGGGTGCGCCAGTCGCACGAGCGGCTCCAGCTTGCCGATGCGCTGAATGGCGTGCTCGCGCATCGCGCGCGCGAAACGCAGGCACGAGGCGTAAAGCTCAAACCCGCTTTGAAGCCGGCGGACGTGATCGTCGATGCGTCGCTGTTGTTCAGCCTGCTCAACACGACGGTCGACTGGGCGCTCGCCAATGCCCAATCCTTCATCGAATTCTCGATCGACTTCAAGCCGTGGCCGGTCCACGCCCGCGTCGTTTGCCGCTTCGCACACCGCCTGGCCGACGACCCGGGCGACCTGGCCCGCTCGCATGCGCAGCAGAACCTCGATTCGCTGATCTGGCGCCTGCTCGAGCAGACCGCATGGACCATGGGCCTGGTCGTCGACCGCCGCGATGCGGACGGCATCACCCATCTGGCGCTCGAGTTCCCACGCACGGTCACCGACCAGGTGCAGGGTGTGACCGCGACCGAGCTCGACGACGAGGCGGCCTCGACGAATTCCAAGGCGCTGGCCGGCAGTCACGTCCTTGTCGTCTCTTCGCGCCGCGATCTTCGGGTCGAGGTTCGCGAAGCGCTGAAGAACATGAACCTGCTGATGGATTTCGTCGGCTCGGTGAAGGAAGCCGCCGATTTCTGCAAGGAAGGCTTGCCGCACGCCGTCATCGTCGAGTCGGCGCAACTGGGCGAGCGCTATGCGGCGTTCCGCGCCGAGATCCTCGACGAGGTGCCGGACTTCGTCTTCATCGAGATCGTCGAGGACGGCGCCACGTTCGAGATGTCCGGGCTGAACGGCGCCACCTCGGCGCGGGTCGGCCGCGCGGTGATCGCGACTTCGCTCGCACCCGCCCTGATGTTCGAGCTCTCGAAGAGCCTCTGACTCGGCCTTGCCTTCGATGCGATCGGAATCGGCCGGCGCGACGCCTCAGCGCAGCGAGCCGAACACCTTCTTGAGGATCGCGCTCCCGGTGCCGACCGGATCCTTGCGGATCTTCCGCTCCTCCTCGCCGATCGTCAGGTACAGCCCGTCGAGCGCCTTGCCGGTGACGTACTGCTGAAGGTTGGCGTCCTTTTCGCTCATCAGGCCGACGCCCGCCGCCTTGCCGGCCAGCGCGTTGTACTTGTCGGCCAGCGCGACCCGATCCGTCGCTTTCGCGATGATTGGCAGGAAGCGCGCGGTCAGCGGCGTGCGCGTCTTGTCGGCAAAGAAGCGCGTCGCCGAATCGTCTCCGCCGGTGAGGATCCGGCGTCCGTCCTCGACGCTCATCGACCGCACTGCATTGACGAGCAGGGTCCTTGCCTCCGGCACGGCCTGCTCGGCCGCGCGGTTCATCGCGGTGATCAGCTCATCGACGCGGCGCTGCTGGCCCGTCAGCTTCAGCAGCTTGGACGCATCGTTGAGGAAGCCGGGCAGCGGAATTCGAACTTTCGGGTTGCCAAGGAATCCATCCGTTCGTCCGAGCAGCTGGACCGCGGCGCTCGCACCGCGTTCGAGCGCCGCGCGGATGCCGCTGGCGGCCTCGCTTTCGGTGACCGCCTGGGCATGCGCCGTCGTGGATGCGCTGCCCCACGCGGCCAGTGCCACGGCGGAAAAGAGGCCTGACGTAAAATTTCGACGCTGCATGGAAGTTCTCCGATGAAATCCGCTCGCCCCCTCGCCGCCCTGATTGTCGCCGCCGCACTCGTCGTTGGCGGCTATCTGGTGTTTCAAGGCGTGGGCTCGAATCAGCAGGTCCCGCAGGTCGGGTACACCTTGCTCGACGGCACCCGCTCGACCACCGAGCAGATGAAGGGCAAGGTCGTCCTGATCAACTTCTGGGCGACCAGCTGCACGACCTGCGTCCACGAGATGCCGCAGATCGTCGCGACGCACGAAAAATTCAAGGCGCGCGGCTACGACACGCTGGCGGTGGCGATGAGCTACGACCCGCCGGCGTACGTGATCAACTTCGCCGAGTCGCGCAAACTCCCGTTCGGGGTTGCCATCGACAACACCGGCGGCATCGCGAAGAGCTTCGGCAACGTCCAGCTGACCCCCACCAGCGTGCTGGTCAACAAGCGCGGCGAGATCGTCAAGCGCTATGTCGGCGAACCCGACTTCGTCGCCCTGCACAAGCTGGTCGACCAACTCCTCGCCGAGTCCTGAGCGGCGGGGCTGGCCTCACCGGGCCCGCATCCCGACCACCGCCGCGCCGACGATCAGAACCGCGGCCGCTGCGATCCAGACAGTCGGTCGCCGATCGCTGGTCAGGATGAGCAGCAGCGTCGATGCCAGCGGCGTCAGGTAGCTGAGGATCCCGATCGTGCTGGGATCGCCGCGTTTGAGGGCGGCATCCCACAGGAAGAACGCCGCGCCGAGCGGCCCGAAGCCGATCAGCGCGATCAGCAGCGCGTCGCGCACGCTGATCTCGACCGATGGTTCGAGCACCGAGTGGCAGACCAGCGCCAGCAGGCCGGAGACGAGGCCGAACAGCCCGATCGCCGCGGTCGGAAAGTGCGCGACGCGCCGGGTCAGCAGCGAATAGGAGGCCCAGATCATCGCCGATGCCAGCGCGGCGACATAACCCCATGAGAAGCCGCCGCTGAGCTCGCGCCCGCCGACGATCGCGAGCGTGGCGCCGCCGAAGCCGATCGCCGCCGCCACGATGTGCGAGGGCCGCCGGCGGACGTTCGGCAGGATCGCCGGTGCCAGCACGACGATGAAGAGCGGCCACAGGTAGTTGACGAGATTCGCCTCGACCGCCGGCGCGTGGCGCAGCGCGATGAACAGCAGAAAGTGATAGCCGAACAGGCCGTAGACGCCGAGCGCGACGGTCGAGAGCGGAATCCGCCACTGCCGGTACCACGGCCACGAGGCGACGCTGCCAACGAGCAGCGCGGCGCCGGTCAGCAGGAACGGCGGCAGATGCGACAGGGCGACACCGAGCGATGCGAGCGTGGCCCAGAGCGCGATGGCGCCGAGCGCGTAGAGGTTGGCCGCCGTCACCGACGTGCCGTGCGCCAGACCGCCGTCATCGAAGCACGAACCACGCAAAGATCGCGAGCGCCGTCGCGAAGGCGAGTGTCCACGGCCGCTCGCGGAGATCGGCAAAGAAGTCGGCATCGCCGCTGCGCCCGCGCCTCTGCTCGGTCTCGGCTTCCATCTGGCGCACCCACTCGCGCCGACGCCCCAAGTCGCCGTCCAGCTCAGCCAGCCGCCGCGCCTTGACGTGCGGCGCCGGCGAGTGCGCATGAGCGCGCAACGCTTCTTCGAGTGTGCCGACGGCAGCGACCGCATCGCGCAGTTGAGCCACCGCGAGCGTCGCCCCGCACTGTGCGCAGCTGGCCGAGAGGCCGGTCGGCAACGCACCGCCGCAAGCGAGGCAATGCAGCGCCGCGTGCTGCGGCGCGATGCCGTGAACCCGCAGCGCCTCGGTTGCGCCTTCCGGGTCCAGCGCATGAGCGAGCCGCGCCACATCGACCATTCCCGGCAAGCTGTCGCAGTAGGTGCAGCGCTCGTCGTCGTCGCCCAATGCGGCACCGCAGTTCAGGCACGCGAGGCCGATGCTGCGCGCCTGCAGCTTGGCGCGATCGGCAGAGCCCAGGCGACGGATCAGCCCTTTCTCCGACAGGAACTGCGCGAAGGTCTGATACGCACCGTGGCGCGCGCGGCATTCGTGCTGCAAGGTCGGGCCCCAGCGCGAACGGTTGTGAACCGGCTTCAAGCCGGTGCTGCAGCGCGGACAGCGCGCCTCCGCCTTCAATGTGCTGTGCGGCTCGCGCTGCGCTTCGGCCAGGTCGCGCAGCAGCGCCAGCATGCCGGTGCCGGCGAGGCGCACCGACTCGACGCTGTCGAACCAGACCAGGTGACACGGTCCGCAGCGATCGATCTCGACCCGCTGGCCGTAGTGCCCATCGAGCGAAAGGCGTCGCATCTCGCCGCTGCAGTTGCCGCAGCGGAGCGTGTCCGCGGCGGCCGGAGCGAGTCCGGTCGGCAAGCTCAGTTCAGGGCGTCGGCCACGCCGGCCGCATGGGCCTGCTGGTCGGCGTGGTAACTCGACCGCACCATCGCGCCGACGGCGGCGTGCGTGAAGCCCATCGCCGCCGCCTCGCGTTCGAACATCCGGAACGTGTCCGGATGGACGTAACGCCGCACCGGCAGGTGGTGGCTGCTCGGGGCCAGGTACTGGCCGATCGTCAGCATGTCGATGTCGTGCGCGCGCATGTCGCGCATCACCGCGAGGATCTCATCGTCGGTCTCGCCGAGTCCGACCATCAGGCCGCTCTTCGTCGGCACCTCCGGCGCGAACGCCTTGAAGCGCTTCAACAGGCTCAGCGACCACGCGTAGTCGGAACCGGGGCGCGCTTCCTTGTAAAGGCGCGGCGCGGTTTCGAGGTTGTGGTTCATCACATCGGGCCGAGCCGTCTGCAGGATCTCGAGAGCGCGATCCATCCGGCCGCGGAAGTCGGGCGTCAGGATCTCGATCCGCGTGGCCGGCGACAGCTCGCGGGTGCGCTGGATGCATGCGACGAAGTGAGCAGCCCCGCCGTCGCGCAGGTCGTCGCGGTCGACGCTGGTGATGACCACGTACTTCAGACGCAACGCCGCGATCGTGCGCGCCAGGTTCTCCGGTTCCTCGGCATCGAGCGGGTCGGGACGGCCATGGCCCACGTCGCAGAACGGACAGCGCCGTGTGCACTTGTCGCCCATGATCATGAACGTCGCAGTGCCGTTGCCGAAGCACTCGCCGATGTTCGGGCAGCTCGCCTCCTCGCACACCGTGTGCAGCCGGTGCTCGCGCAGGATCTTCTTGATCTCGTAGAAGCGACTCGTCGCGGAGCCGGCCTTGACGCGGATCCAGTCCGGCTTCTTCAGGGTCTCGGCGGCAACGATCTTGATCGGAATGCGCGAGGTCTTGGCCTCAGCCTTCTGCTTGGCGCGCGGGTCGTAGGTCGGCGTGTCGGGGGGAACCTGCACCGGGTGCTCCGTCAAGGGCTCAGAAAGGCCCGCAGCTTGCTGCCGAGAACTTCGGCGACATCGCCGGCTTCGGCCTGGACGCCGATTGTAGAAAGATCCACCGTTTCGAGCCCGGCATAGCCGCAAGCGTCGATGCCTGAGAACGGCCGCAGGTCCATCGCGACGTTGAGGGCGACGCCGTGGTAGCTGCAATGTCGGCTTACCTTGATGCCGAGCGCGGCAATCTTGGCGAGGCCGTCGAAGGAAGGTCTTGCGTCTCGAACCGCATGCCGTTCCGCCGGGCTGCGGGGGTCGAGCGCCGCATGGCTGAAGGGGTCGTCGGTTCGCACATAGATGCCGGGCGCACCCGCCACGCGGTGGCCGGTGACGCCGTACGCCTCGAGCGTCCGGATCAGCGCCTGCTCGAGCCGATGGACGTATTCCTTGTCGTAGAGGCCGAGCCGCCGCAGATCGACCAGCGGATAGGCGACCACCTGGCCGGGGCCGTGGTACGTGACCTGCCCGCCCCGGTTGGTGCGCAGCACCGGGATGGTTCCAGCTGACAGGATGTGCGCCGGATCGCCGGCAAGCCCGAGCGTGTAGACCGGCGGATGCTCGCAGAGCCAGATCTCGTCGGCGCTGTCGGGCCGGCGCCGTTCGGTGAAGTCCTGCATCGCGGCAATCGCCTCGGCGCAGTCGATTCGACCGAGCGCACGCAGCCTCGCCGGCCCCGCGCCACCGGGCGGCGCTGCGAGCGCCATGTCGACCAGGTCGCT
>JBDSAB010000124.1:0-3326 GCA_039922395.1 Caldimonas sp. | reverse complement strand
GGCCGAAGCGCTCGCTCAGCGAGATCTTCTCCTCGACGCCTTCGCCCGGATGAACCTCGCCGTCGTCGGTGTGCTTGTAGGTCAGGTTCTCCCGCATGTACTCGGGCAGCAGGTGGCGCCGGTTGCTTGTCGCGTAGATCAGCACGTTGTCGGACGACTGCGATACCGAGCCGTCGAGGATCGACTTCAGCGCCTTGTAGCCGGGCTCGCCCTCGTCGAAGCTGAGGTCGTCGCAGAACACGATGAAGCGCTCGCCGCGCTCGGCGACCAGGTCGACGATGTCCGGCAGGTCGACCAGGTCGGTCTTGTCGACCTCGATCAGGCGCAGGCCGCGCGGGGCGAACTCGTTCAGGCAGGCCTTGATCAGCGAGCTCTTGCCGGTGCCGCGGGCACCGGTCAGCAGCACGTTGTTGGCGCCATGCCCGGCCACGAACTGCTCGGTGTTTCGGACCAGGCGCTCCTTCTGGGCATCGACCTCGACCAGCGCGTCGAGCCGGATCGGCGCGACGTGCCGGACCGGTTCGATCAGACCCGAGCCGCCGCGCTTGCGGTAGCGGAACGCGATTGCCGCGTGCCAGTCGGGTGCCGTCAACGGATGCGGGAGCACGCTCTCGAGGCGGGTCAGCAGCGCCTCGGCGCGACCGATCAGGTGGGCAAGCGCATCGGAAGACAAGGCCATTGCGGGTGTGTTGCGAGGGCAGGAAGAAGGCAGTCCGGCAGTTTAGCGGCGGCAAGTCGCGCGAGCGGCCACGCGGCGCGCAGCGGTCCGTCGTCGAGCCGTCACTTCGCGCAGAGCGAGTCCACGCCGACCGGCAGTTCGGACACCGCGGCGTCGGCAATGGCGAAGACGCGTTCGCCGTGCGCCGGCCGAATCGGGTGCATCCCGGTGAACGCGCCGAATGCCGGCAGCACGCCGACCGTAGGCCCGAACCAGAAGCAGGGCAGGCGCATCCGGTCGTGGGCCCGGCCGCGCAGGCCGACGCAGGGATGCAGGTGGCCGCCGAGCACGTAGGCCCCCGGCACCGATTGCGGGTGATGGCAGAGGCGCAGTCCGCCGAGTGCGAACGGCTCGTCGACCACTTCGATGCCCAGGTGTGCCGGCGGATCGCCGGCGTGCGCGTCGTGATTGCCGCGCACCAGCAGCACGTCGAGCGCCGCATGGTCCTCGCGCCAGCGCGCGAGGGCGGCCATCGTCGCCGGCGCGAGCGATCGGCGCGAATGCAGGAAGTCGCCGAGGACGACGATCCGGCGCGCGTCGAGCCGGCGCGCCAAGATTGATAACGCCGATAGCGTCTCGCCGGTCGTGCCGTGCGGCACCGGCACGCCGAAGCTGCGAAAGCTGACTGCCTTGCCGATGTGCACGTCGGCCACCAGCAAGGTGCGGCTCTCGGCGAGGAAGGCGGCTTTCTCGGGCAGCAAGGTGAGCGCCTGGCCGCCGACAGTGAGTGTCGACACGAACGAGACAGGAGCCGCTAGGACTCCGCGGGGGTGCCGGGCGCGAGCAGCCGCAGCGCCGCGTCGAGGTGCTCGGTCGGGCTGCGCCGGAAGCCGGAGCGCGCGAAGCGCTGCAGGCGGCCGACCAGGAACGCGGTCAGCACCGAGGCCTCGGCGTTCGCATCGACCGTCGGGGTCGACGACGCTTCCGACTCGGCGGCCGAGCGCAGGCTCTGCCGCAGGTGCGACTCGATGCGGTCGAAGAACTGGTTCATGCGCGCGACCAGGCGCTCGTTCTCGAAAACCAGCGCATCGCCGACCATGACCCGCGTCATGCCGGGGTTCTTCTCGCCGAACTGCAGCACCACCGCGAGGACCTTGTGGACCTGCATGCGCGCGTCGGCTTCGCGTTCGCCGATCTGGTTGATCAGCGTGAAGACGGTCTGCTCGATGAAATCGATCAGACCCTCGAACATCTGCGCCTTGCTCGCGAAGTGGCGGTACAGCGCAGCTTCCGATACCGACAGCTTGGCGGCCAGCGCTGCGGTCGTGATGCGATCGGCACCGGGCTGCTCGAGCATGCCGGCCAGCGTGTGCAGGATCTGGACTCTTCGCTCGCCCGGCTTCGGGCGCTTGCGCACCGGGGGTGCGGCGGTCGGGACCTGCGTCGCCGCGTCGCCCTCCGAGGAGCCTTCTGCAGAGGCGGCTGTCTCGGGCGGGTCGGCGGGGAGGGTCATCAAGCGCGGCGCATCAGCTTTTGAAGCGAGTTGATTCTGGCACACACGTAAGCGGGCTTCGGACAGGCGTGAACGCCAACTTCGAGCTGCGCGAGCGGGGCTCGGACCCGCGTCTCAATCGGCGCGGACGGCGCGCCGCGATAACGCCCGCCGAGGTAGCGCCGCATCCACACCGTCGTCATGCCGAGCCCGCGCGCTGCCTTCTGATGCTCGAGGGTGTCTTCGACCAGCACGCAGCGCGTCGGCGCGACCTTCAGCCGCGCGGCGACCCGGCGCAGCATGCGGGCGTCGGGCTTCGGCCGGAGATGGCCGAACATCGCCATGTCCTCGATGCTGAGCACGCCGTCGAATTGCGCCGCCATGCCGAGCGAGTCGAGCACGCGCAGCGCGTAGGCGCGCGGCGCGTTCGTCAGCACGAACTTGCGCCCGGGCAGGCGGCGCAGTGCGGCGCGGTCGTGGGCGCTGCTGCGCAAGCGCGCCTCGAGATCGGGCAGACGATGCGTGTGATCGAGGAAATGCGCCGCGTTGATCGCGTGGTGGCGGACCAAGCCGAGCAAGGTCGCGCCGTAGCGCTTCCAGTAGCGCTGGCGCAGCGCGGTCGCGGCGTCATCGGCGAGTTCGAGATGCTCCGCGATGTAGCGCGTCATCGCCGCGCTGATCGGCTCGAACGCCGCATGGCTCGCGTCGTGAAGCGTGTTGTCGAGGTCGAACAGCCAGACCGGATGGCGCTTGCGGAGCGGAGCGTTCAGGCGCTCGGACAGAGGGCAATTTCCGAGTGGTCGACGAACATCCCGGCGCCGCTGCCGCGCCAACGCCAATGCCATGCGCTCAGCGCGAACGGATCATCGTCCCGTAGGCCTGCTCGGTCAGCACCTCGAGCAGCATCGCGTGCGGCACCCGGCCGTCGATGATGTGCACCGTGTTGACGCCGTTCTTCGCCGCGTCGAGGGCCGACGAGATCTTCGGCAGCATGCCGCCCGAGAGGGTGCCGTCGGCGAACAGCTCGTCGATCTCGCGCGCGCTGAGATCGGTCAGCAGCTTCCCCGCTTTGTCGAGCACGCCGGGCGTGTTGGTCAACATCATCAGCTTCTCGGCCTTCAGCACCTCGGCCAGTTTGCCGGCGACGACATCGGCATTGATGTTGTAGTTCTCGTT
>JBDSAB010000123.1:0-3241 GCA_039922395.1 Caldimonas sp. | reverse complement strand
ACCGCACCCTGCACCTGCCGGTCGGCGACGGCCTGCTGGGTCGCGTGATCGACTCGCACGGCGAGCCGATGGACCGCAAGGGACCGCTCGCCCGCGTCGCCAACGAGCCGCTGGTGCGCCGGCCGATCAACGCGATGGACCGCGACCCGGTGCGCACCCCGCTCGACACCGGCGTGCGCGCCATCAACGCCATGCTGACGGTCGGCCGCGGCCAACGCATCGGTCTCTTCGCCGGCACCGGCGTGGGCAAGTCGGTGCTGCTGGGGATGATGGCGCGCTATACCGAGGCCGACGTGATCGTGGTCGGGCTGATCGGCGAACGCGGCCGCGAGGTCAAGGAGTTCGTCGAGGACATCCTGGGCGAATCGGGCCTGGCGCGTTCGGTCGTGGTCGCGGCGCCGGCCGATGCGCCGCCGCTGGTGCGCATGCAGGGCGCCAACTACGCGACCGCGATTGCCGAGCACTTCCGCGACCGCGGCATGAACGTGCTGCTGCTGATGGATTCGCTGACCCGCTACGCGATGGCGCAGCGCGAGATCGCGCTGGCCATCGGCGAGCCGCCGGCCACCAAGGGCTATCCGCCGAGCTGCTTTGCCAAGCTGCCGCAACTGGTCGAGCGCAGCGGCAACGGCATGGCCGGCGGCGGCTCGATCACGGCCTTCTACACGGTGCTGTCGGAAGGGGACGACCAGCAGGACCCGATCGCCGACGCGGCGCGCGGCATCCTCGACGGCCACATCGTGCTGTCGCGCGAACTCGCCGAAGGCGGCCACTACCCGGCGATCGACATCGAGAAATCGATCTCGCGGGTGATGACCAACGTGACGTCGCCGGCCCACGTCGACGCCGCGCGGCGCTTTCGCCAGCTCCATGCACGCCACAGCAAGGCGCGCGACCTGATCCAGATCGGCGCCTATTCGCCGGGCCACGACGCCGACCTCGACACCGCCGTCCGCCTGCACGCGCCGATGAACGAACTGCTGCAGCAGAACATGCACGAGCCGGCCGACCTCGACGCCAGCCTGCGCCACCTGCAGCTGCTGATGAACCCCTGATCGATTCACCGAAGAACTGCCGATGACCCCGCTCCAACCGCTGATCGCCCTGCTCGCGCAAACCGAACGCCAGCGCGACCTCGCCCTCGCCGACCAGGCCAAGGCGCTGGCCGCGAGCGAGGCTGCGCAAGCCCAGGCCGACCAGCTGCTCGCCTACCGGGGCGAGTACGAGGCGCGCTGGCGCGCTCAGTTCTGCCAGGAAGGGCGGATCGAGCTGGTGCGCTGCTACCAGGGCTTCGTCGAACGGCTGACCCTGGCGGTCGACCAGCAGGCACGCGCCGCGCACAGCGCGCAGATCCAGCTCGAGCGCGCGACCACGATCGTCCGCGAGCACGAACTCAAGCTCGCCGCGGTTCGCAAGGTTGTCGACCAGCGGCTTGCCGACAGCCGTCGCGACAGCGAGCGCGGCGAGCAGAAGCAGACCGACGAGCTCGCCGCCCGGGTCGCATGGAGCCGACGCGCTGCGCGCAGCCCGGCGAAGCTGGCCTGACACGGAATCCACCGACATGCAGACAACCATTTCCAAGCCGCCGTTCCTGCCGTCTGCTGCGGCTGCCTCGGCCCCGGCGCAGGTCCGCACGCCGTCGGCAGCGCCCGCACCCGCCGATGCGCAGGCATCTCCGCATCCGTTCGCGCAGATGCTGAAGCAGAACCAGGCGTCGCAACCGAACGCGCCGGCCGCGAAACCCGCACCGTCCGCCGACGACGCCGGCCATCGCGCCGAGGCCGGCGATGCCGATGAGGTGTCCGCGGTCGACTCTGAGGATGCGGAGACCACCGCCACGCACGGTCGGTCGGCCGATGCGCCTGGGCGTCCACGCAGTGCCCGCGCCGACGAGCGCTCGACGCCGCGCGCAGCCCGAGCCTTGACCCGCGAGTCCGACAAAGCGAGTCCGTTCGGCGACGCCAAGGCCACCGAAACCGACGATCCAACGTCGCAATCGACGCCGGTGGATCCTGCCCTCGCCCTCTGGCCGACTGAGCGCCCGCCCATGCCGGACGCGCTGCCACGCGACGCATCCGTTCTGTCCGGTGCCGCCGCTCTCGAGCGCCGCGACCTCGGCACCTCAGACGCGACGCCAGCGGGCGACACCTCATCGAAGATCGATTCGCTGAGCACATCGGCGACCCCGCGTTCAGCACCCGAATCCGTCGATGGCAAGCGCACCGAACCGGACGCGAAGTCCGAATCGAAAGGCTTCGCCGACCTCGTCGCCCAGCGACTGGCGATCGAGCTGCCCGCAGCAGCGCTCGTGGCCGAGCGCACCTCGGCTTCGCAGCAGCCCGATGCGATCGCGTCCCGGCTCGAGGGCATCGCCGCGACGCCGCTGTTCAGCGCCGCTGCGTTCACGCCGGCCGCCGCTGCCGCACCGATCGCCGCGCCGGTCGATGTCCGCCTCTCGACCCCGGTCGCCTCGCCCGACTTCGCACAGGCGCTCGGCACCCAGGTCAGCGTGCTCGCCAGCAACGGCGTCCAGCGCGCCGAGCTGCACCTGAACCCCGCCGAGATGGGACCGGTCTCGGTGCAGATCGTCATCGACGGCGCCCAGGCCCGCGTCGAGTTCGGTGCCGACTTCGCCGCGACCCGGCATGCGATCGAGAACGGCCTGCCCGAGCTTGCCAGCGCACTGCGCGACGCCGGCCTCACGCTGACCGGCGGCGGCGTCTCGCAGCATGCCCGCGGACGCGGCGAGCACGGCGCCGAGTCCGGGTCGAATCCGGGCCGGAATGCGCGCGGCGGCGCCGAGGCGGAACCCGTCACGGCGATCCGGCCGCGCAGCGTCGCCCTCGGCGGCGTCGACCTCTACGCCTGATCGGCCCCGCGGCGGGCGCCGACTGGCCCGCAAACGCACCGCTTATCTCGGCTTCGGCCGGAGCCGCGGTTTCGATAATTTGTGACACGCCACAGGGCTTTTTCCAGCCCGCTGGCGGTGCACGACCGTTCGACGCCCCGAAGGAATTTCGATGTCCGCCTCCGCTGCCGCAGCCGCCCCGCAACCCGTGACCGCCCCGATCAAGGCCGGCAAGCGCAAGAAGCTGATCCTGATCGGCGGCGTGCTGCTGCTGGTCCTGTTGCTCGCCGGCGCGGGAACCGCGTACTGGCTGAAGAGCCGCGCCGCCGCCCATGCGGCCGAAGATGCCGGCGATGAGGAAGTCACCGCGCAGCTGAAGGCCGCCGCCAAGCC
>JBDSAB010000122.1:0-5477 GCA_039922395.1 Caldimonas sp. | reverse complement strand
GACCCGAAGCGCCCAGCACGAAGCGCAGCTTGCCCTTCAGCGCACCGGTGCTCCGGTAGGCCCCTTCCCACGGCACGATGTGGTCTTCGCGCGAGGCATACAGGTAGGTCGGCACGTCGATCGCGCCGAGGTCGACCTTCTGCCCGGCGACGGTCGTCTTGCCGGGAACGACGAGGTTGTTCTCGAGGTAGGTGTTGCGCAGGTACCAGCAGTACATCGGCCCGGGCAGGTTGGTACTGTCGCCGTTCCAGTACAGCAGATCGAACGGCGGCGGGGTCTCGCCCTTCAGGTAGTTGCCGACCACGTAGTTCCAGACCAGGTCGTTCGGCCGCAGGAAGCTGAAGGTCGTCGCCAGTTCCTGCCCCTTCAGCAGGCTGCCGCCGCTCGGGCTTGTGGGACCGAGGGTCAGCTCGCGCATCTTGACCATCGCCTCGTCGATGAAGAGATCGAGCACGCCGGTGTTGCTGAAGTCGAGCAAGGTGGTCAGCAGGGTCATGCTCGCGACCGGCTTCTCGCCGCGCGCCGCGAGCACGGCGAGCGCCGTCGCCAGGATCGTGCCGCCGACGCAGAAGCCGAGCGCGTTGATCTTCGCGCTGCCGCTGATCTCCTGGACCAGCCCGATCGCCTTGATCGCCGCGTCCTCGATGTACTGGTCCCAGGTCAGCTTCGCGACGGCGTCGTCGGCATTGCGCCAGCTCAGCACGAATACCCGGTGGCCCTGCTGGACGGCGTAGCGGATCAACGAGTTGTCGGGCTGCAGGTCGAGGATGTAGTACTTGTTGATGCAGGGCGGCACCAGCAGGAACGGCCGGGCGTAGATCTTGTCGGTCAGCGCCTTGTATTCGATCAGCTGGAACAACTCGTTCTCGAAGACGACGGCGCCTTCGGTCGTCGCGACATTGCGGCCGACCTCGAACACGCTCTCGTCGGTCTGCGACATGTGGCCCTGGCGGATGTCGTCGAGCAGGTGCTTCAGGCCGCGGCTGATGCTCTCGCCGCCGGTCTCGAGCGCCTTGCGCTGCGCCTCGGGATTGAGCGCGAGGTAGTTGCTCGGCGACGAGGCGTCGACCCACTGCTGGACCGCGAAGCGGATGCGCGCCTTGGTCTTCGCGTCGCCGTCGAGCTCGTCGGCCATCTGCAGCAGCATGCGGGCGTTCAGCAGATACATCTGCGCGATGTAGGCGGTCGAGGGATTCGTCATCCACTCCTGCCCGGCGAAGCGGCGATCCGGCTTGGCCGGAGCCTCCGGCTTCGACGCCGCGAGCATCTGGTTCCAGAGCGCGGTCGACTCGGCGAGGTAATCGCTCTGCAGTTTCAACAGCGACTGGGGCGGCACGCTGAGGCCCGACAACGATCGCATCGAATCGGTCAGCGTGGCGGCCAGCGCCGTCGCCTGCCCGGCCAGTTCGGCCGCGCCGAACGCTTCCGGCTTCAATTGGGTCTTCACTTGGAATCTCCTCCGGGTAGGGCCATGCGAGCAGCCGGCCGGGATGTCGTCGCGAGCATCCTATTCTCGTGACGCATTATCGGTCTCTACATGCGTTCCAACTGGGGTCAAGCATGCATCTGGTGGCGATCGCGTGGATCTATGTGGTACTCATGATGGCGGCGGCAGAAGCATCGAGCCCGAATGGCACGGTGCTCGGCGCGTTCTTCACGATCGTGCTTTACGGGGCGCTGCCGCTGTCGATCGTGATGTACCTGCTTCGCACGCCGGCGCGGCGGGCGCGCCGCCAGGCGGCCGAGGCATCAGCGGCGGCCGTCGAGCCAGATCACGGCGGCCATCCGCCCGGTGACGCGGTCGCGCCGGAACGAAAAGAACCGTGACGGCTCGCTGACGGTGCACCAGGTGCCGCCGAATACCGCATCGACACCTGCGGACCGCAGGCGATCGCGTGCGAGGAGCGGCAGGTTTGCCAGCCACTTGCCGGGGGCATCGGGCACGAAGCGGGCCTTCGACACATCGCCCGAGGACTGCGCGGCTCCGTGAGCTGCCGCGTTTGTCGGTTCATGCGCTGAGGAACCGCCAAAAGCCTCGACCACATCGGCGCCGACCTGGAATCGTGTCGGTCCGATGCCGGCGCCGATCCAGGCCTGCAGTTCGTTGGGCTCGCAGGCGGCCGCCTCGCAGAGCCGGTCAATCGTCGCCTCGAGCACACCGGACGCGAGACCCCGCCAGCCCGCGTGGGCGGCTCCGACGCCACGGCCTTCGGGGGCGGCGAACAACACTGGAAGGCAGTCGGCGACCTGGATCGCGCAGGCGATGTTCGGATCGGTCGTGATGCTCGCGTCCGCCGTGTGAATCGGCGCGCCGGGCACAACGTCGGCACGCGTCAGCCTGACCACAGACGTCCCGTGCACCTGACTGACGAACACCGGCGTGCGTCCGATCGCCTCGGCCAGCAGCGTCCTGTTGCGGGACACGTCCTCCGGCGCGTCACCGCCGCCGTTCTGCAGGTTCATCGCGTCGAACGGTGTGGCGCTGGAGCCGCCGGCCCGCGTCGTCATCAGCGCGCCGACCCCGGCCGCATGCCAATCGGGCCGCAGCCACTCGGCCGGGATGCTCACGTCGCGTCGGGACAGCCCGACGGCTGGGTCTTCGCGAACGCGTCGAGTCGCATGCACGCGTCGAACACGCGCATCACGGTCGGCACGTGGTCGGTGCGGCATTCGAGGCGCTGCGCGTTGAAGATCTGCGGGACCAGCACGCAGTCGGCCAAGGTCGGCGTGTCGCCATGGCAGAAGCGTCCGCCGGCGCCGTTGCGCACGATCTGGCGCTCGACCGCCTCGAGGCCGGTCTCGACCCAGTGCCGGTACCAGCGGTTCTTGTCGTCCTCGCTGACCTTCAGCTCGTTGACGAGGTAGCGCAGCACCCGCAGATTGTTCAGCGGATGGATCTCGCACGCGATGTCGAGCGCAAGTGCGCGGATCTGCGCACGGGCACGCGCATCGCCCGGCAGCAGCGACGGCATCGGATGGGTTTCGTCGAGGTACTCGATGATCGCGAGCGACTGGTTCAGCACGTCGTCGCCATCCTTCAGCACCGGGACCAGGTGACCCGGCGCAATCGAGTCGAACGGGCCAGCGAACTGCTCGTTCTTGACGATCTGCACCGGCAAGTACTCGTAGTCGAGACCCTTCAGCGCGAGCGCGATGCGGACCCGGTACGAGGCCGACGAACGGAAGTAGCTGTAGAGCTGCACCGCATTCACTCCGCGACGATCTGCACCTGCAGCGAGCCGAGACCGTCGACCGTCGCCTTCAGCGTGTCGCCCGTGACCACCGCGGCGACGCCCTCCGGCGTGCCGGTGAAGATCAGGTCGCCAGGTGCGAGGTCCCAGGCCGCTGACAGGTGCTCGATGATTTCGGGAATGCTCCAGATCAGCTTGCCGATCGTGCTTTTCTGGCGCACGGCGCCGTTGACCTCGAGCACGATTCCGGTGTCGGGGCCGACCTTGCAATCGGCCGCGGCACGCAGCGGGCCGATCGGCGCCGACTGATCGAAACCCTTGCCGATGTCCCACGGCCGGCCCAGCTTCTTCGCTTCGCCCTGGAGGTCGCGACGCGTCATGTCGAGGCCGATGCCGTAGCCCCAGACGTGGTCCATCGCGTCGGCGGCCTTGATGGCGCGGCCGCCCTTGCCGATCGCGACGACCAGCTCGACCTCATGGTGCAGGTCCTTCGTCAAACTCGGGTAGCGCATCCGGCCGACGCTGCCTTCGGCGATCGGCACGATCGCATCGGCCGGCTTCAGGAAGAAGAACGGCGGCTCGCGTCCGGTGAAGCCCATCTCCTTCGCATGCTCGACGTAGTTGCGGCCGACACAGTAGATCCGGTGCACCGGGAACGATGCGCCGGCGGCGCCGCCGGTGACGGGGACGGCGGCTGCAGCCGGTGCGGGCAGGACGTGGTTCATCGTTCGATTCCTTTGCAAATGAGAGGGCGCAAGCGTTCGTCGAATGATGCCACGCAGGCCGCTCGGCAATGCCCCGCCGCTACACTGCCGGCATGCTCATTCCGCGCAGCATCAAGCACTGCAAGACCTGTGGGGGCGCGGTGCATTACCAGGTGCCCGCCGACGACAATCGCGACCGCGCGGTCTGCACCGTCTGCCACACCGTCCACTACGAAAACCCGCTCAACGTGGTCGGCACCGTGCCGGTGTGGGGCGACCAGGTGCTGCTCTGCCGACGCAACATCGAGCCGCGCTACGGGCTGTGGACCCTGCCCGCGGGCTTCATGGAACTGGGCGAGTCGACGGCCGACGGCGCGCTGCGCGAAACCGTCGAGGAGGCGGGCGCGCGGATCGAGTTGCAGGGGCTCTTCACGGTGCTCAACGTCGTCCGCGTCGGCCAGGTCCATTTGTATTACCGGGCCCGCCTGCAGGACACCGACTTCGCGCCTGGCCCCGAGACGATCGAGGCCGAGCTGTTTCGCGAGGACCAGATCCCGTGGGATCAGCTCGCATTCCGCACCGTCCGCGCGACGCTCGAATACTTCTTCGCCGATCGCCGCAAGGGCGGCTTCGAGATTCACTGCGCCGACATCGGCTGATCGCGACGCGGCGCGCGCCGCGCGGGCAGCGGCCCCCGAAGGAGCCGCGCCGGCAGCGCGCCGTCAGCCCGGCTTCCGCACCGGCGGCAGGTCGGTGCAGGCGCCCTCGTACGCCTCGGCCGCCAAGCCGATCGATTCGCCGAGCGTCGGATGCGCATGGATCGTCTTGCCGATGTCGATGCCGTCGGCACCCATCTCGATCGCCAGCGCGAGCTCGCCGATCATGTCGCCGGCGTGCGTGCCGACGATGCCGCCGCCGACGATCGCGTGGGTTTCCTCGCTGAACAGCAGCTTCGTGAAGCCTTCGTCACGCCCGTTCGCGATCGCGCGGCCGGACGCGCTCCACGGGAACAGGCCCTTCTTGACCTTCATGCCGCTCGCCTTGGCCTCGTCGTCGGTGACGCCGACCCACGCAATCTCCGGATCGGTGTAGGCGACGTTCGGGATCACGCGGGCATTGAACGCGGTGCGCTTCAGCTTCTCGTCGCCGAACTGCTCGCCGGCGGCGACCTCTGCAGCGACGTGCGCCTCGTGGGTCGCCTTGTGGGCGAGCATCGGCTGGCCGACGATGTCGCCGATCGCGAAGATGTGGCGAACATTGGTCCGCATCTGGATGTCGACCGGGATGAAGCCGCGCTCGCCGACGGTGACACCGGCCTTGTCGGCGCCGATGCGCTTACCGTTCGGCACCCGGCCGACCGCCTGCAGCACGAGGTCATAGAGCTGCGGCTCCTTCGGTGCGCCCTCGCCTTCGAAGCGAATGCGGATGCCGTCGGGCGTCGCCTCGCCGCCGACCGTCTTGGTCTTCAGCATGATGTTGTCGAAGCGCGGCGCGTTCATCTTCTGCCAGACCTTGACGAGGTCGCGGTCGGCGCCTTGCATCAGGCCGTCGAGCATCTCGACGACGTCGAGGCGCGCACCGA
>JBDSAB010000121.1:0-13625 GCA_039922395.1 Caldimonas sp. | reverse complement strand
ACGAGCAAGGGCAAGTACGTCGCGCCGGCGCCGATCGAGGACCGGCTGGTGATGAACGGCGCGCTCGAGGCCTGCGTCGTGACCGGCGCCAACCTGGGACAGCCGCTCGGCATCGTGATGCTGAATGCCGAGGCGGCGCAGCGCTCGAAGTCGACGAGCGAGCGCGCGGCGCTCGAGAGCTCGCTGTCCGCCCACCTCGACGCCGTCAACGCGCGCCTCGATCCGCACGAGCAGCTCGACTGCCTGGTTGTCGTGACGACGCCGTGGTCGGTCGAGAACGGCTTCATCACGCCGACCTTCAAGGTCAAGCGCAACCGCGTCGAAGAGGTCTACGGGCCGATGTACGAGCGCTGGACCGGGAGTCGGCAGCGCGTGGTCTGGGCCTAGTGTCGGGGCGGACCAGGATCGCAGCAGGAGGCGCTGCGATCGATGAGTCTGCGTTTCGGTCCATCGTGATTCCTGATCGCGAGCAAGCCTTTACGATCGAGCGGATGACTCGCGTCGACGTAGCGCGCGGCACTTGCCGGGAATGACGCGTCGACTCGCGATCTGTGCGGATGGCTTTGGCCGCGCGCCGTCTCGATCGGAGGCGATCGCCGGGTTGTCCCGACGCGGACGCCTCAGTGCGGTCTCTTGCGTCACCAGCCTTTCGGATTGGCAAACCAGCGCCGCCTTGCTGCGCGAGGTGCCGACGTCGGTCGAACGTGGCCTGCACTTCAACCTGACCGAGGGCCGTCCGCTCAGCCGCGAGCTGCTGCGGGTCTGGGGCCGCTTTCCGACCTTGCCGAAGCTGATCGCACGGGCTCATCTGAGCGCCCTGCCGCGCGCCGCGCTGCGTTCCGAGTTCGATGCGCAGTTCGACGCGTTCGTCGCGGCAACTGGCGCGCCGCCCCGCTTCGTCGACGGCCATCAGCATGTGCACCACCTGCCGGTCGTGCGCAATGTTGTGCTCGACGCGCTGGCGCGCTGTCCGACCCAGGTCGCGGTGCGCAACACGGGGTTCGTCGTCGGTCCCGGCATCGAACGCCGCCGGATCGTGATCGAGCGGACCGGCGGGCGCGCGTTGCTGCGCCGCCTGCGCGAGCGCGGCATCGCGCACAACGCTTCGCTGAACGGCCTCTACGACCGGCGTGCGAGCGACTATCGATCGCTGATGCGGCACTGGCTCGCCACGGTGCCGGACCAGGGCGCGCTGCTGGTCTGCGAGCCGGACGCCGATACCGCGCCGGGCACGGCCGATCCCGCCGGCGCAGCCCGCGCGCGCGAACGCTTCTACCTTGAAAGCGCCGACTTCGACGCCGATCTGCGCGTCTTCGACGTCGTCCTCGCGCCGGTCTGGCGCGTCGGCGCGTGGTGGTGAAGACGCCACCGGACAACTCGTCGACGCGGCGCGAAGCAGAGTGCGATCTGCCGCGTCACACGGGAGTCGAGCACGCCGCGAGTCTTAGGAGCGATCAGTCGACCTTGGCCCCCGAGATCTTCACCACCTGCGTCCACTTCCTTGTTTCCGCCGCAATGAAGCGCGTGAACTCGGCCGGCGTCATGCCGCTCGGGATCGCGCCCTGAGAGAGCAGCCGTTCCTTCAGCGCCGGCGCCCCGAGGGCTTTCGCGGTCTCTTGCTGGATGCGGTCGATGATGTCGGGCGGCGTGCCGGTCGGTGCCAGCAGCCCGAACCACGAGCTCGCCTCGAAGCCCTTGACCGGGCCCGCTTCGGCGATCGTCGGCACGTCCGGCAACGCGGCGCTGCGCTGCGCGCTGGTCACCGCGAGCGCGGTCAGCTTGCCGGCCTTGATCTGCGGCAGCGCTGACGGCAGGTTGTCGAACATCAGGTCCATCGTGCCGCCGATCAGGTCGAGCAGCGCCGGCCCCGAGCCGCGGTACGGGAAGTGCAGCAGGAAGGTGCCGGTCATGCTCTTGAACAGCTCGCCGCTCAGATGGATCGAGGTGCCGTTGCCGCTCGATGCCATGTTCAGCTTGCCCGGATTCGCGCGTGCGTAGCGGATCAGGTCGGCGACGTTCTTGATGCCGGCGGCCTGTGCCTTGGCCGGATTCATCACCAACACGTTCGGCACGCCGGCCATCATCGTGATCGGCGCCAGATCCTTGAGTGGATCGAACGGCATCTTCGGATAGAGCGCCGCATTGATCGCCTGCGTGCCGACCGTACCCATCAGCAGCGTGTAGCCGTCGGCCGGTGACTTGGCGACCAGATCGGCGCCGAGGTTTCCGCCGGCACCTGGCTTGTTGTCGATGATGAAGGTCTGGCCGAAGGCCTTGCCGAGCTCCGGCGCGAGCGCACGCGCCAGGATGTCGGTAGTGCCGCCGGGCGCGAACGGCACGACGATGCGGACCGGCTTCGAGGGCCACGCGCCGGTCGCCGGCGCCGGCGTCTGCGCGCCGACCGTCGACGGGATCAGCGGAACGGCTGCGGCGAGCAGGACGAGGAGGTGGCGGCGGACCGTGTGCATGGAGAAACCTTCAGCGTGACGTCAGCGCCGAGTGTCTCGCAGTGCGCCGCCCGCGTTCGAGAGGGCTTGCCCGGGGCGTTCGATGGGGGTCGGACAGGGACGCCGGTTCGGCGTGCGTGCCGCCGGGCTACGCAAAAAAGAAAGGGAAGCGGGACAGCTTGCGGGGTGCGCTCTCGAGACCGCCCCGCGTGCCCGCTTCCCTTGGACTGTCGGCCAGTCCTGGAAAGAGTCAGCGACTGGTCGGCTGCGTACCGAACAGCGAGAGCTGCATCGGTGTGCGGGTCGCGCGCAGCACCGGGTTGAGCGGGGCCGGGCTCGGCCGCGCAGGCGACGTGCGCACAGCCAATGGCTGCAACGCGCCGGGCGTGGTCAATGCGAACGCCGGCATGTCGGTGTCCGGTTCAGCGCCGCGGCGCCGTGCCGCGCGCCGCCATGCGTTGGGCCAGCGTGCGAATCATCGGCAGGACCGACAGCGTCGGCTGGCCGACACGCAGCAATGACGATGCGCCGCCGCGGCAGCTCGGTCCGCCGGTCGAGGCGCGACGAAGGGCCAGCGTGGCGGGGGCATGCAGACGGAGAACGGACATTCAAGGTTCCTTGGGGAGCCGCAGATCGCGACGGCGGGTCGTGCACAGCGCAACCTCCGTGCCATTCGGCGCGCGTGACATCGCGCACATCTGTCGATCGCCGCCTTCGCGGCCCGGCACGAGACGCCGACAAAACCGCGTCGTTTCCGTCAGCGCCCTGTTACAGGACTGACGGGTTTGGTCGCTCCAGGCGGGCGAGCCACTCGGCGGCCCGCTGCCGGATGCGCGCCCGTTCGTCGCTCTCCTTCGCCGCGAGGTTCTGCAGCGGATAGCGCATCCGGGGGTTGTCGGCCAGCCGATCCCGGTGTCGATCGAGAAAGTCCCAGTACAGGGTCGTGAAGGGGCAGGCGTCGTTGCCGGTCGCGCGCGTCGGGTCGTAGCGGCAGCCGCTGCAGTAGTTGCTCATCCGCGCGATGTAGCGACCGCTCGCGATGTACGGCTTGGTGCCGACGACGCCGCCGTCGGCATACTGGCTCATGCCGAAGGCGTTCGGCAGCGAGACCCAATCGATCGCGTCAGCGTACATCGCCATGTGCCAGTCGTGGAACGCGAGCGGGTCGACGCCGGCGAGCAGCGCGAAGTTGCCGAACACCATCAGGCGCTGGATGTGGTGGGCGTAGCCGTGGCGCAACAGCTGCGTCGTGCATTCCTGCAGGCACCGCATGTCAGTGTCGCCGGTCCAGAAGAAGGCCGGCAGCGGCCGATGGGCGTCGAGCGCGTTGCGCTCGGCGTACGACGGCATCAGCCGCCAGTAGAGGCCCCGCACGAATTCGCGCCAGCCGACGATCTGCCGGACGAAGCCCTCGATGCTGTTGAGCGGCAGGTCTCGTTCGCGTGCGGCGGCGAGCACCGCGTCGATCACCTCGCGCGCCGAGATCAGCTTGACGTTGAGCGCCGCGGACAGGCGCGAGTGCGACAGGAATGGCTCGCCGATCCACATCGCGTCCTGGTGGGTTCCGAAGTCGGCGAGGCGATGGTCGACGAAGTCATGCAGCAGCGCCAACGCCTCGGCACGGGTCACCGGCAGGCCGAAGTGCGAGAGGGTGCCCGGATGGTCATGGAATCGACGCTCGACCCGGTCGATCACATCACGCGTCGTCGCATCGGGGACGAAGCGAGTCAGCGGCGGCCGCGGCGCTGGGCCGCGCCGGCCGAAGCCCTTGCGGTTCTCGGTGTCGAAGTTCCAGCGTCCGCCGACCGGTGAGCCGTCGGCTTCGACGAGGATCTTCAGGCGCTTTCGCATCCAGCGGTAGAACGACTCGAGCGGCAGCCCGCGGTGTTCGCCGGCATAGTCGTTGAAGTCTTCGGTCGAGCAGAGAAACGTCCGGTCGGGTCGGATCTCGAGCGGGATTCGCTCGCGGGTCGACGCAGCGATCAGCTCGTCGCGGACCCGCCAGTCACCCGGCTCGACGACGATCAGCCGCTCGGCACGCTCGCGCTCCAGTGCCACGGTCAACCGCTCGCCGAAGGTCGTGCCGCGATCGTGTTCGGGACGCGGTGCGAGCTCCGCATAGTCGACCTGGATGCCGTCGGCACGCAACGCGTCACGGAAGTGGCGCATCGCCGCGAGGAAGAACGCGATCCGCAAGCGGTGGCACCAGACATGGGTTGTCTCGTACGGGGTTTCGCTCATCCACACGCGGTCGAGCGAGGCGTCGAAGTCGTCGAAAGCGGCGCTGTCGCGATTCAGCTGGTCGCCAAGGACCAGCACGAGGTGGCGCACGGGACTTCAGCCAGCGCCGCAAACCAGAGCGGTCGCGCGGTTCGCAAACCGACGCGCCGCACTGCCGGCAAGTCGAGCCGCGCTACTGCGCATCCCGGAGCCGGTGATAGCGTTCAAGCAGCTTGCGGCCCTTCGCCGCGATGCGCCGCGCCGCCGCTTCGGTCTTCGGTACCGGCTCGCCCCAGGCCGCCGCGGTCAGTGCGAACCGGGTCGGCTCGCCGTGCGCATCGAGGAGCGGCGGCAGGTCGCCCTCGCGACCGTAGAAGCGCACGGCCCAGCTGCCCTTGCGCTTCATCTCCTCGGGCGTCATGCCGGCCTCATCCTTCTTCACGCCGGGCTTCAGATGCGCACCCTCGCTCTTCGCGAAGGCCTTGCGGCCGGCAGCCGTCAGCCCGCCCTTCGGATCTTTCGTCGGCGCCGGTTCGGGCTTCTTCGCCGCTGCGCTCTTGCGCGCGATCCGCGGCGCGCCGGTTGCAGCGCTGCTCATTTCTTATTCCCCTTGCTGGCCGCGTGCATGTTGTCGACGAGGTTCGGGTACGGGCGGCCGGCCTTCTTCGCGCTGCGCTTCGCCGACGCCTTTTCCGATGGCGTCAGGTGATGGGTTGCCTTGCCGTCCTTGGGGTTCGGCTTGTCCCAGGGTTCTTTCTTGCTCGCAGTCTTCGTCGCCATGACGTCTCCGGTGCAGTCGTTGCCGGCCGCGCCAACGAGATGCGTGACCCGTCGACGCAGCATGGGCTGCGCCCCAGGCCAGTCATGGCAAACGGAATGCCGACGCCGCAAACGGCGCGCTGCGCGAGCGCCTTCCGGGTCGCGCTCGCTCAGGCGGGCGCCGTGGTGGCGCCGGTGTAGCCGCGCGGGATCGCCCCGATCAGCCGCCGCGTGTAGTCCTGCTGCGGCCGATCGAGGATGTCCTCGGTGCTCGCCTGTTCGACCACCGCGCCGTCCTTCATCACCAGCACTTCGTCGGCCATGAAGCGGACCACCGCGAGATCGTGGCTGATGAAGATGTAGGCAAGGCCGAGCTCGTCCTGCAGATCCTTCAGCAGGTTCAGCACCTGGGCCTGCACCGACACGTCGAGCGCACTGACCGCCTCGTCGAGCACCAGCACTTCCGGGTCGAGCGTCAGGCAGCGCGCGATCGCGATGCGCTGACGCTGCCCGCCCGAGAACTCATGCGGGTACTTGTTCAGCGCGCTGCCGTCGAGGCCGACGCGGCCGAGCAGCGCCGTCGCGCGCGCCAGCCGGTCATCGGCATCGCGGCCGACACGGTGGATCGTCATCGGCTCGACCAGCGTCTGCGCCACCGTGAAGCGCGGGTTCAGCGACGCATACGGGTTCTGGAACACGACCTGGATGCGGCGGCGGATCGGCAGCATCTCGCGGCGCGACAGTGCCAGCAGATCGCGGCCGTCGAACAGCGCCCGGCCGCCGGTCGGCCCGCCGTTCGGGTCGTGCAGGCGCAGCAGCGCGAGGCCGAGGGTGGTCTTGCCCGAGCCCGATTCGCCCACGACGCCGAGCGTGTGGCCTTTGCGCAGGCTGAAGCTCGCGCCTTTCACGGCCTTGAATTCGGTGCGGCCGAAGATGCCGCGGCGGATCCAGAAACTCTTCGAGACGGCGTGTGCTTCGACCACGACCGGCGCATCGGGGTCCTTGACGACCGCAAGATCGGCGCGCGCCGTGCCGGCCAGGTGATCGTCGATCACCATCAGGCGCGGCCGGCGCTGGCCGAGCGTCGGCCGGCACGCCAGCAGCGCCTTCGTGTAGGCGTCCTGCGGGTTGGCGAAGATGCCGGCAACCGGTCCCTGCTCGCGCACCAGGCCCTGCCGCATCACGACGACGTGATCGGCAATCTCGCCGACGACGCCGAGGTCGTGGCTGATGAACAGCATGCTCATCCGATGCCGTTCCTTGAGCCGGGCCAGCAGCTCGAGGATCTGGCGCTGCACCGTGACGTCGAGCGCGGTGGTCGGCTCGTCGGCAATCAGCAGACGCGGCTCGCAGGCCAGCGCCATCGCGATCATCACGCGCTGCTGCTGCCCGCCGGACAGCTCGTGCGGATAGGTGGCGAGGCGCCGCTTCGGTTCGGGCAGCCCGACCTCGTTGAGCAGATCCTCGGCCTTCTTCAACGCCTGCCGGCTCGACAGCTTCAGGTGCTGGACCAGCGGCTCGGTGATCTGGCGGCCGACCGTGAAGACCGGGTTCAGCGACGTCATCGGCTCCTGGAACACACAGGCGATCGCGCGCCCGCGCAACCGCCGCAGCTCGCTGCCCGATGCGCGGATCAGGTCGCGGCCGTCGAACGTGATCTTGCCGCTGCGCTCGGCGTTGTCGGGCAGCAGGTTGATGATCGACATCGCGGTCACGCTCTTGCCCGAGCCGGACTCGCCGACCAGCGCGACCGTCGTGTTCTCGGGCACCTCGAAGCCGATGCCGACCGCGCCGCGGCCGACCGCCTCGACCCGCCGCACCTGGCCGTTCTCGCGGCCCATCCGGAACGCGACGCGCAGGTTCTCGACGCTCAGCAGCATGTCATTCGAGCCCGCGCAGCTTCGGGTCGAGGGCGTCGCGCATCGCGTCGGTGACCAGCGAGAAGGCGGTCACGAAGACGGCCATGAAGGTGGTCGCTGCAACCAGCTGCCACCAGTAGCCGAGGATCAGCTCGCTCTGCGCCTCGGACAGCATCGTCCCCCACGACACCTGGTCGACGCTGACGCCGAGGCCGAGGTACGACAGGATCACCTCGGCCTTGATGAAGCCGACCACCAGGATCGACAGCTGGACCAGCATCACGTGGCTGACGTTCGGCAGGATGTGGCGGAAGATGCGCGCCGCCGCGCTGGCGCCGATCGCCTCGGCCGCGCGCACGTAGTCGCGCACCGCGTGCTTGATGAACTCGGCGCGGATCAGCCGGTAGATGCCGGTCCAGCCGGTCAGTCCGAGGATCAGCACCACCGACTGCACGCCGCGGCCGGCGACCGCCGCGAACGCGAAGATCAGCAGGATGCTGGGAATCGCGGTGAAGACGTTGTAGAGCCATTCCAGCGCGTCGCCGATCCTGCCGCCGAAGAAGCCGGCGAGCGCGCCGAGCACGGTGCCGATCAGGGTCGCGACGAGGGCGGCGAGCACGCCGACCAGGATCGAGATCTGCGCGCCCTTGATCGCCTTGGCGAGGACGTCGCGGCCGAGCCGGTCGCCGCCGAACGGCAACGTGTCGACCTTGTGCGGCTCGGTCGTCTTGAGCTTCGCGGCGCGCTCGGTCCATTCGCGGTAGCGCGGTGCGAGCGGGTCGACGCTGCTCAGGTCGAGCAGCGGCCCGGACGCCGCCGCCGCGACGCTTGCGACCCGCGCCTGGGCCGGCCCCATGAAGGTCGGCGGCGCATTGGCGACGCCTTTTTCGGTCTGCCAGTCGCCGGCCAGCCAGCCGAGCGCCGACAGCGCGACCAGCAGGCCGAAGCCGGCCAGCACGATCAGCGCCCAGAGGCCGACCCGGTTGCTGCGAAAGCGCCGCCACGCGCCGAGCCAGGTGCTCTCGGAGCGCAGCGCCTTGGTACCTGGCGCGCTGCCTTCGGCCGTCAGGACCGCGCTCATTGGTGCACCCTACGGCCTTCGGCCGGTCCCGCCGAGCGGGAGAAGCGCTCCCTTCGGAGCGGCCGTGCGGGAGCGCTCATCGCAGCACGACCCGGGGGTCGACCAGCTTGTAGAGCACGTCGGTCGCGAGGTTGACGACCATCGTGATCACCGCGAGGTAGATCGTCACCGCCTGGATCACCGGGTAGTCGCTGCGGTTCACGGCGAGCAGCACCTCGCGGCCGAGGCCGGGGATCGAGAAGAAGACTTCGATCAGGAACGAGCCGACGAAGATGCCGGGCAGCGCGACCGCGAGGTTCGTCAGGATCGGGATCGTCGCGTTGCGCATCACGTGGGTCAGCAGGATGCGCGGCTCGGTCAGCCCCTTGGCGCGCGCGGTGCGCACGTAGTCCTGGCCGATCTCGTCGAGAAAGAAGGTGCGGTAGAGCCGGGTCTGCGGCGCGATGCCGACCATCACCGCGAGCATCACGGGCAGCGGCACGAAGACCGCGAGGTTGGTCAGCAGGCTGTCGCTCCAGCCCTGGACTGGAAACCAGCCGAGGCGGAACGCGAACACGTACTGGCCGACGATCACATAGACCAGGAACGAGACCGACAGCGCGACCGTCGTCGCGATCATGATCGTGCGGTCGGTCAGCGAGCCGCGCAGGTAGGCGACCAGCAGCGCGAACGGGATCGCGAGCAGCGCGTCGAGCAGCAGGATCGGCGTCATCACCGTCAAGGTTGCAGGGAGGCGGGTCGCGAACAGGTTCGCGACCGATTCGTTGGTGGCCCAGCTGCGGCCCCAGTCGAACGTGACGATCTGCTTCGCGAAGATACCGAGCTGCACCCACCACGGCTCGTTCAGGCCGAGCTGGTCGCGGATCTGCTGGACCTGTTCAGGCGTCGCGTTGAGGCCACCGAGAATTTCGGCCGGGTCGCCGCCGAACTGCTTGAACAGCAGGAACACCAGCAGCACGACGCCGATCAGCGTCGGCACCATCTGCCAGATGCGCCGGATCAGGTAGGCGGTCATGCGGTTCGGCTCATCTCCGGTGGGCGTCGAGGTCGGCACGGCCGGGCGCCGAGGGCGCCGCCGACATGCCGTATAAGGCGCATGTGCAGCGCATTGTCCACGACCTTTTTGCCCGCGGTCTGCTGGTGCTGGCCCTGGGTATCGGCGGTTGGCCGGCCGCTTCGGTTGCGGCCGACGAGCCGGCGCCGGCGGCCGCGCACAAGCGCGTGCTGCGCTATGCGTTCCCGGTCGCCGAGACTGGGTTCGACCCGGCTCGCATCAGCGATCTGTACTCGCGCATCGTCACAGCGCACATCTTCGAGTCGCCGCTGGTCTACGACCACCTGGCGCGGCCATACAAGCTGCGGCCGCGCACCGCGGCGGCGATGCCGGAGGTCTCGGACGACTTCCGCACTTTCGTCTTCAAGATCCGGCCCGGCATCTACTTCTCGGACGACCCGGTCTTCAAGGGTCAGCGCCGCGAGCTGACCGCGCAGGACTATGTCTACACGATCAAGCGGCTCTACGACCCGACCGTGCCGAGCCCGAGCCAGAGCATCCTCGAGGACGAGGGAATCATCGGCCTGCGCGAGCTGCGCGAGGCGGCGCTGAAGACCAAGAAGCCGTTCGATTTCGACAGCGAGGTCGAGGGCCTGAAGGCGGTCGACCGGTACACCTTGCGCGTGCGCCTGCGCGAGTCGCGGCCGCGCCATCTGTACACCTGGGCCTCGCCCGACGTCTTCGGCGCCGTCGCGCGCGAAGTCGTCGAGGCGTACGGCGACAAGATCATGGACCACCCGGTCGGCACAGGTCCGTTCCGCCTCGTCGAATGGCGGCGCAGCTCGAGGATGGTGCTCGAGCGCAATCCGAACTTCCGCGAGATGCTCTACGAGGCCGAGCCGAACGCCGACGACGCCGACGGCCAGGCGCTGGTCGCGCGCATGAAGGGCAAGCGCCTGCCGCTCCTCGACCGGGTCGAGATCTCGGTCATCGAGGAAGCGCAGCCGCGCTGGCTTGCGTTCCTGAACCACGAGCAGAACTTCCTCTTCACCCTGCCGAACGAGTTCGTCGGCCAGGCGGTTCCCGGGAACAAGCTCGCACCGGCGCTCGCGAAGCGCGGCATCCGCGCCTACCAGGTCCCGGGCGCCGACGTCACGCTGACGGTCTTCAACATGGAGGACCCGCTGGTCGGCGGCTACACGCCGGAGAAAGTGGCGCTGCGCCGCGCGATGGTGCTCGGCAACAACGTCGACCGCGAGATCCAGATCGTGCGACGGAATCAGGCGATCCGGGCGCAGTCGATCATGCCGCCGATGACGGCCGGCTACCGCGCTGACCTGCGGACGGAGATGGGCACCTATTCGGTGGCGCGCGCGAAGGCGCTGCTCGACCTGTACGGCTGGGTCGATCGCAACGGCGACGGCTGGCGCGAGACGCCGGCCGGCGAGCCACTGGTCCTCGTGATGAACACGCAGAGCGACCAGGTCACGCGACAGACCGATGAGCTGTGGAAGAAGGACATGGACGCGCTCGGCCTGCGGGTCGCGCTGAAGACGCAGCAGTGGCCCGAGAACCTGAAGCAGGTGCGTTCGGGCAAGTTCATGCTGTGGCGGGTCGGCTCGACCGCGGCGACGCCGGATGGCCAGGGCGCGCTCGAGCGCATCTACGGCGGCTCGATCGGCAAGGGCAACATCTCGCGCTTCAAGCTGGCGGCGCTCGACAAGGTCTACGACGACATGCGGCTGTTGCCCGACGGCCCGGAGCGCCAGAAGCTGTTCGACGAGGCGACCCGGTTGCTGGTCGCCTACGCGCCGTACCGGGTCAGCGTGCATCGCCTGCTGACCGACCTCGGCTACCCCGAGGTGGTCGGCTACCGGCGCCCGCCGTTCTGGCTCGGCTGGTGGGAGTACATGGACGTCGAGCCGAGTGTTCCGGCGCAGCCCTGAGCCCGGATTCGAGGCACTGATCGGCCGCTAGGAGTCTGGGCGGCAGAAGGGAAGTCCCTGACTTCGATTGAGAAGTGAGGTACGTTTGGCGGTGATGGCTGCGAACTACCTTCCCTACGAGCCCGGGCAGTTGTTGTTGCTTCCGGAGGCGATCCAGGACTGGCTGCCCGAAGGGCATCTGGCGCACTTCATCAGCGACACCGTGGACACGCTTGACTTGAGCGCATTCCACTCTCGCTACGACAGGGACGGCCCACGCAACCAGCCCTTCCATCCAGCGATGATGGTCAAGGTGCTGGTTTACGGCTACGCCAGCGGGGTGTTCAGCTCACGCAAGATGGCGAGGAAGCTCCACGAGGACGTGGCGTTCCGAGTCCTTGCCGCCGGCAACTTCCCTGCGCACCGGACGATCCGCGACTTCCGGGCCTTCCATCTGAAGGAGCTGAGCGAGCTGTTCGTGCAGGTCGTGCGCCTGGCGCGCGAGATGGGCCTGGTCAAGTTGGGCACGATCGCAGTGGACGGTACCAAGGTCAAGGCCAACGCGAGTCGTCACAAGGCGATGAGCTACGGCCACATGCTCAAGGCCGAGGCCGAGCTGAAGACACAGATCGAGGTACTCCTCCAGCGTGCGCAGCAGGCCGACGAGGCCGAGAAGAACGAGCCCGAGCTCGACATCCCGGCCGAGATCGCCCGGCGTGAGGCGCGGCTTGCGGCCATTGGCGAGGCGCGCCAGCGCCTGGAGCGCCGCCAGCGCGAGGCCGAGCTCGAGCGCGGGCGTGACCCCGAGGAGCCTCCGCGAGGCGGCCGCTACAAGCGCGAGTTCGGCGTGCCCGAGGACAAGGCACAAGACAACTTCACCGACCCCGACAGCCGCATCATGAAGCGCGCCGGTGGGGGCTTCGATGCCAGCTACAACGCGCAGACGGCGGTCGACGATAGGGCACACATCATCGTTGCCGCGGAGCTGAGCAATTGCGCCAGCGACGCAGGCGAGCTGCCCACGATGCTGCGGGCCGTGCACGACAACCTGGGTCTCCTGCCCGAGCAGGCGCTGGCCGACACGGGCTACAAGTCCGAGGCGGTGTTCGAGGCCTTGGCCGCAAGCGGCTGCGATCTGGTGGTCTCGCTGGGCCGCGAGGGCAAGCAAGCCCTGAGCTTCGATCCCGAACGCTCTCCCTACACCGCGGCGATGGCGGCCAAGCTACAGACCGCCGAAGGGCGCGCGGCCTACCGGCGCCGCAAGTGGATTGCCGAACCACCCAATGGATGGATCAAGAACGTGCTGGGCTTCAGACAGTTCAGCCTAAGGGGCCTGCATCGCGTCAAAGCCGAGTGGAAGCTCGTGTGCCTGGCGCTGAACCTGCGGCGAATGGCCTCGATGCAAGGAGCGTGAAGCGCAAAGGCTCCTCAACCTGCTTCCCAGCACCGCATGACAACCTCCCGGGCTGCCATCAGTTCGATCACCCCCGCCTGAGCGACCTCGGCCAACCGCGCAAACCCTTCAGGCCTTGAACTGACTCTCAGCCCCGGTCGCTCGCCAGTCTGCCGCCCAGACTCCTAGCGTGCAATCAGGTGCGGCAGCCAGAGCGAGAGCGCCGGCACGTACGTGACGAGCAGCAGCGCCCCGCACATCGCGCCGTAGAACGGCCAGAGCTCGCGCGCCACCTCCTCCATCGTGACCTTGCCGATCGCGCAGCCGACGAACAAGGTCGGCCCGACCGGCGGCGTGATCAGGCCGATGCCGGAATTGACGAGCAGGATCATGCCGAAGTGGACCGGGTCGATGCCGAATTTCAGGATCACCGGCAGCAGGATCGGCGTGCAGATCAGGATCATCGGCGCCATGTCCATGAAGGTGCCGAGCAGGATCAGCAGCACGTTGATCATCATCAGCAGCTCGTACTTGTTGCTGGCGATCGCGAGAAAGAACTGGGTCGCCCGCGCCGGAACCTGCATCAGCGCCATCATGTAGCCGAAGGCGGCCGAGAAGCCGATGAGCATCATCACCATCGCGACCATCTTGGTGACACGGTGCAGCAGCATCGGCAGCTCGCGCCATCGGTAGTCGCGGTACACGAACATCGTGATGCCGAAGGCGTAGAGGCAGGCGACCGCCGCCGACTCGGTCGGCGTGAAGACGCCGCTCAGGATGCCGCCGAGGATGATCACGACGGTCACCAGGCCCCACAGCGCGTCGACGGCGATCTTGCGGGCCTCGCGCCAGGTCACCGCCTCGCCCTTCGGGTAGCCGCGCCGGTACGACAGCAGCAGGCAGAGGCCCATCACGCACGCGCCGAACAGGAGTCCCGGCAGCACGCC
>JBDSAB010000120.1:0-3367 GCA_039922395.1 Caldimonas sp. | reverse complement strand
CGACCCGCCACGGATCGACGATGCGCGCGCGGCCGAGTCGGACATCGACGCCGAGCCCGCTGTAGCGCTCGACCGAATCGTGCGGCTCGATCTTTCGGACGATGCCCGCGACCCGCTCCATCGCCGCAGCGAAGTCGATCGTCGCGGCGGCCTTCGCGATGCCGTACTCGGGCGCATGCGCGATCTGGTGGGCCAGCGTCGCGGTGCGGATCAGCGCCTTGCTCGGCACGCAGCCGTAGTTCAGGCAGTCGCCGCCCATCCGGCCGCCTTCGATCAAGGTGACCTTCGCCTTGACGACCGCGGCGATGTAGCTCGACACCAATCCGGCCGCGCCGGCGCCGATCACGACCAGGTTGCGATCGAACGTCTTTGGCTTCATCCCGCGCCAGCGCGCGTAGATCTTGCGTGCGGCGAACAGCGCAAGCACCTTGCGGGCGACCAGCGGAAAGACGCCGAGCAGCACCAGCGAGCCGACCAGCCCCGGCGAGAGGATGCCGCGCAGCGAGTCAAGGCGTGCGAGCTCGGTGCCGGCGTTCACGTAGACCAGGGTGCCGGCCAGCATGCCGATCTGGCTGACGAGGTAGAACGTCAGCACCTTCATCCGGGTCAGCCCCATCAGCAGGTTGATGACGAAGAACGGCACCAGCGGCACCAGCCGCAACGTGAACAGGTAGTAGGCACCGTCCTTCGCGAGGCCTGCGTCGATCGCTTCGAGGCGCGCGCCGAAGCGCTTCTTCACCGCGTCGCGGAACAGGTAGCGCGAGGCGAGAAAGGCGAGCGTCGCGCCGATGCTCGACGCGAATGACGTGACGAGCGTGCCGACCCAGAGCCCGAACACCGCGCCGCCGGCCAGGGTCAGGATCGTCGCACCCGGGAGCGACAACGCGGTCACCGCGACGTAGACGAGAAAGTAGGCGCCGATCAGTACGAGCGGCCGCTCGGCGTAGAGCGTTGCCAGAGTTGCCTGCTGCGCGCGCAGCGCGTCGAGGCTGAGGAAGCGGCCGAGGTCGAACGCGAAGAAGGCCGCGACCGCGGCGACCAGCAGCACGATCACGATCAGCTTCGAACGGTTCATCGCGGTCTTTCGAATACCGATCGAGCAGGCGCCGGCGCGGGAATTCGCAGCTCGGTCACGCGGACGGGCGGTGCGGCGCAGCTCGCCGCGCCGGCATCATCGGGCATCAGTCGGGCGAGCGGGCGACACCTTGCAGCCAGCCGCCGCGCAACGCGGTCGCGAGCCAGTCCGCGAAGGCGAAGCTGTCGCCGGCGCGATCGAGCGCGGCGGCGAGATCGACGTCGTCGAGCAGGCAGCGCGTCCAGTCGGCCGTCGGCAGGTCGATCGGGATGACGGCGCCGCGCCAGCCGGACCGGACCACCAGTGCCTGCTCCGCACGACGTTCGGTCAGCGCGACGCGGGCGGTGCCGAAGTCGGACGATGGGTCGCGGTGTGCCGCATGGATCGTCGCGATCGGCCAGGCCGACGACAGAACTGCGGTGCCGGGTCGAAAACGGAGATGCAGGCTGGCAGGTTCGGCCGATTCGAGCAGCTTCAGCGACTCCGCGTCGAACACCGGGTCCGCGGCACGCTCGCAGCGGTGCACCGCGTGATCGAGCGCGGCACAGTCGCCGAGGTACGGCCACTCGACGAGCAGCGCGTGGCGTCCGAGCCAGGCCGCGAACGTCGCGCCCCACTCGCCGAGATCGCCGTCCCGCGGCGGCTCGTCGCGCAGGTACTCGCTCGCCAGCCGGCCGAAGTCGCCGGCACCGACCATCGCGGCGACGGTCGGGAAGGCCGTCGACAGCGCGCGTTCGGCGGCGGCCTCGACGTTTCCACGGTAGGCGGCGAGGCCGCTCGCGATCCGCGTGGGCGGGCCGTCGACACGACCGTCTGCCTCGAGCAAGGTCGACGCTGCTGCCGGATCGACAGCGCGAATGGCGGCGAGCAGCGCCTGCTGGCGCAGCGCCTCGACCGAAGGCGATGGTCCATGGGTCATCGCGCCAGCATCATCGACCGCAGGTGCCGGATGTCAGTCGACCGGCAGTCGCCGAGTCGATCGAGCCGCCAGCGCCGCTGAACAAGGTCATGCCGCGACCTGCGCGTCACGCGATGCAACGCGACTCGCAGCCTGCTCGGCTTCGCCGAGCAGCACGTCGAACGGCGGCAGCGCCGTGTCCCACTCGATCAGCGTCGGCCGCGGTCCGAAGCGCCGCAGCGCGTGGTCGAACAGCGCCCAGACATCGGGGCGAACGCGACTGCCGTGGTCGTCGATCACCAGATCCGTCGCGTCCGAATAGCCGGCCAGGTGGATCTCGCCGACGACCTTGGGCGGGATCGCATCGACGAAGCGTCGGCACTGCTCCAACGGATCGCCGTCACGCCGGTTCAGCGCGTTCACCATCAGGTTGTTCAGGTCGAGCAGCAGGCTGCAGCCGGTGCGCGCGCACAGTTGCGCGAAGAACGCAGGCTCGGCGATCGCATCGTCGCGGAACGCGAGGTAGGCCGACAGGTTCTCGACGAGGATCGGCTGGCGCAAGCGATCCTGCACCTGCATCACGTTGCGGCACAGGATGCCGAGTGCTTCGTCGGTGAACGCGATCGGCAGCAGGTCGCTGCCGTGAACGACCGAGCCGTCCGGCCGCGCGACGCGCGCGAACGACGCATGGTCGGAGACGCGGACCGGCTCGATGCGATCGACGAGGCGCTCGAGCCGATCGAGGTGGTCCTCGTCGAGACCGACCGCGGAGCCGAGCGCAAGCCCGACACCGTGCAGGCTGACGGGATAGCTGGCGCGCGCCTGTCGCAACACCGCCAGCGCCGCACCGCCATCGGCGAAGAAATTCTCGGAGTGGACCTCGATGAAGCCGAGGGCGGGCCGCCCTTCCAGCACGGCCTCGTAGTGCGGCTGGCGCAGCCCGATGCCGATGTCGCTCGACGCAGCGGACGGCCGTCGCATCGGCACGGCGTCGGTCACGCGACCTACTTCTTGCTCGCGACCGTCGCCTCTTCGGCCGTCATGCCGCCCATCTTCTTGCAGGTGCCGGCCCTCAGGTAGACCCACTCGTCGACGCCCTTGTCGACCTTGGCCTGGCCGGCGCAGGTGTGCGAGCCCGACAGGTTGGCGCAGTCGTTCTGACCGGCCTTCGCGACGCCGTAGCACTTTTCCTTGGCCGGCGCGTCGGCGGCCGCGGCGGCGGTCGATGCCAGGCCCATCGCGAGGACCGAGGCGAGTGCGGAAGAAATGACGTGACGCTGGTTCATGTGCTGCTCCAAGAGAAGGCGCTTTCAGGCCCGGCGGGCATCCGATCGGCGCGGGCCGGTCGGCCCTTCGACGCTTTGTCGGTGTCGATGTGGCCTGCTTACGCAGGC
>JBDSAB010000119.1:0-7649 GCA_039922395.1 Caldimonas sp. | reverse complement strand
CCGCCCTGTGGGGAACCACGGTCGTCACCGAGAACTCCCTGGTGCAACTGGTTCTCGAGCTGAGGAATGCCCTCGACGACCGCGAGCAGCGGATCGTGAAAACGGTACCGCGCCGCGGCTACATGTTTGTCGCACCGGTCGAATGGCAGCACGATCGTCCGCGCACGGCATCGGCCGTGCGGCCGCGCGCACGTTGGCCGATCGCCGCCGGCGCAGCGGCCCTGATCTGTGTGGCCGCGGTGGTGGCGCTGCGGGTCACGCCGGCGCCTTACAGCGTCGACGCCGACTTCACCGGATCGTTTCCCGTTTCGATCGCGCCGCTGGTCGAGGCCGACATCGATGGCGAGCCGTCGAGTCTCGGGCGCCGGATCGCCGGTGACATCGAAACCACGCTCGTCTTCCGCTACAAGACCACGGTGCGCACGCCGGCGGAGGGCGCCCGCTTCGTGATCAGCGGACGGCTGCTGCGCCGAGGCGTCGACGGCCTCAGCGTCGACACGCAGTTGAAGGATCTCGTCACCGGCAGCGTCCATCCGCTTGTTCTCGCCACGTTCAAGAGCGAGGACGACGTGGCGCGATCCGACCTGCCGATGCGGGTCTTGCGAGCCATGGTGCATCGGCGCGAGGAGGTCGTTCTGACACAGGCGCAGCGGCCCGGCCATCAGCCGAACGGGGTGGAGTTGCTGTACATAGCCTGGAGCGACTACAACCTGGCCCGATCCGAGGCCGACCTGGAACGGGCAGGCGCCCGCTTCGAAGAAGTGCTGCGAATCGATCCGACATCGGTGTTCGCACGCGTCGGACGGTCGGTCGTCTGCCTGCAGATGTTCACTCGGCTGCACAGCGCTTCGCCCGGCGAGCGCCTCGACACGTGTGAGCGGATGATCCGGGAGCTGTACGCCAGGGCGCCCGAGAACCTCGACGCGATGCAGGCCATGGCAGGTCTCCTGACCTGGCGGGGCAAGGCGGACGAAGCGATCTGGCTTCTGCGGAAGTCCCTCGAGCTCTCGCCGTCGCACCGGATGGGCAACCCCATGATGGCCTCCGTGCTCGTCAAGCAGGGGCGGTTCGACGAAGCCGGGCCTTACATGGAGACCACCCGCAGCTGGGCCGAGCGGCGCACCGAGCACGGGCCCTCCGACAAGCGCCGGCAGGCGTACAACTACCAGCTGTTCGCCGATGCGGCGTTCCTGCAGGGCCGTGACGGCGAGGCTCGCGAGTGGCTGCGCCGCTGGGCCGCGGAGATGCCGGAGAACGGGCGGCCCTACCTGATGCTGGCGGCCATCGATGCGCTCCAGGATCGCGGCGACGAAGCCCGGGCGAACATGGCGCGCCATCGGGAGCTGCTTCCGCGCAGCACGGTGCGCTACGTCGGGATGCTGTACCCGTTGCCGAGCCCCGAAGCGATCCAGGCCGCGCGCGCGTCTGCTCGACGGCGCGCGCAAGGCCGGGCTGCCCGAAGGCGACTGAGTCGGGTCACTTTCCGAAAATTCCAGTCGAATCAAGACGCCCGGCCGCGGGACGCGCGCCGGCTCAGCGATCTCTCATCGATAAGTCACCGGCGGTTCACGACGGCGCGCGCCGCATCGGCGATCGTGTCGTCGCGGCGAACGGGCAACGGCGCGATCGCCTCGGCTCACCTCGATCCCTCAGCGAACCGAAAGGCAACCCCATGTTCTCCAAACGCACGCTGCGCGCCGGTGCCCATCTGAGCGCGTCATTGGCATTTCTGCTGGCTGCGGCGCAGGCCGGAGCGGTGACCATCGCCTTTACCGGCTCGGGCACGGTGGCCGGCGGTGCGCAGGTGGTTCCGGTTCTGAGCGGACTGACGATGTCCTCGGCGACGTCCAGCTACACGGTCAATGGCCAAGGCGGTTGGCACGTCGACAAGGTCTTCGGCTTCAACGTCGCCACGCTCGTCGGCTCGGGAACCTTCACCCTCGCGAACGGCGCCGATTCGTTCAGTGGCGCGTTCACGTCATCGAAAGCGAACGCGGCGGCGCCCACCGATCTGGTCTACAGCGTGAACAGCGGAACCGGGACGTTCGCCGGTCAGGTCGGAAGCGGTACCGCGAGCGGCATCACCGAAGGCAACGCGTTCGGATTGCCTGCTGCGCTGGTGACGTTCACCGAGACGGGCAGCTTCACCCTCACGCCGATCCCGGAACCGGCCACCGTGCTGCTCCTCGCGGTCGGGTTGGCCGGTACGGCGTTGCGACTTCGGCGGCGCTGACGCTGTCAGGGTGCTTGATCCACCGACCACACGGCGCGCTTGAAAGCGTTGAGTGCCCGACCGGGAATCAGGTATTCCCGTTTGCCATGCACGCCGATCCTGGCTGGATGGTCGTCGAGTCGGAAGTGGGGTGGTGGGTCACGCAGTGCCAGTGCGTAGGCCATGTCCGGATCGTTCGGATCGGGGGTCGGCGGCATGATGCTGACCTCGATGAGCTCATCGTCGGAAAAGCCGACGAGGGCGAAGGCTTGTGCGTGCCCGGCCGACATGCAGCAGTGGTACAGCTCGACGGATGGGCCCATGCTGCCCTGGGCTCACGCAGGGCGCCCGACCTGGGTCAATGCGCACCGCACGACGTGGCCTGACGCGTAGCGGCTTGACGGCGCCGCAGCCCGAGTCCGAGAAGCGCAAGCCCGCCGAGCATCTGGGCGAACTCCGAGGGCTCGGGGATCGGATTGGCGAGCACCCACAGGGCCACATAGGTGGGGTAGAGGTTGCTGAACAGGTTGGCTCCCGGCACATCGCGAACCTCGATGCGCCCTTGAAGCGTGCCGGACTGGGTCAGCGACTCGACGAACGAGTCGCCATGCGTCGCGAGCGTGATGCTGCCGCGCAGGCCTTCCTCGACGATGGCCGGGTTGCGAACCGTCCGTGGATCGTCGGCAAGGACGATCAGGTAGGCCTTTGCATATTCGAAGCCGGTGTAGGCGTCGTTGCAGGTCGACGGAAAGATCGACGAGCAGCCGATCGCTTTGGAGTCGAACGCCGTAGGAAGCCCGCTGTCCTCGACGGTGATGCTGTAGTTGAAGGAAAAGCTGGCGCTCTGGCCCGGTGCGAGATTGACGGCGGACCCGCCGATCTGTTCGAACAGGAAACCGCTCTGCGAGAGCGAGCGGGTCGTGCCGTTCACCGTGACACTCGCCGACGCCGTGCCGTGCGCGGGCGAGGTGGTCAGCAAGCCGACCGCTGCGAAGAGCAGAACTCCGATGACTGAACGCATGGCCGCACCCCCTGCGGCATCGTTGCAAACGAGCGTCTGGCTTGGCATGCCGCGGGCAAGCCGGCTCAGTATCAACAGCGTCTGGGTCGACGCCTGTTCCTGGGAAATCTATCCCACAGGAGGTCCAAGTAGACCCCCTGTCCAAGGGGATCGACGTAGGACAAACCGCAGTTCTTCATCCGGCTCGTGCCGCGCTGCGCTCGTATGCTTCAAGCCGGACATGAACAGCGACCTTCGCGTGCGCCAGTCCGCGGTCGATGATTTCGGGGCCGCCACCGGCGGCACGCTCGACCTGTTGTTCAGCAACGCCGGAATCGACGCGAAGGGCCGCTTCGAGACGATGCCGTGGGACAAGATCGTGGCGCTGGTCCACGTGAACCTGCTCGGCGGCATGAGCCTGATCCACGCCAGCCTGCCGATGCTCAAGGCGACGCCGGGCGCGCTCTGCCGGTCGACCGCGTCGGCGTCGGCGATCTTCGGAACCGCGGACCTCGCCGTCTACTCGGCGACCCAGCACGCCGTGAGAGGGCTGACCGAAGCGCTGTCGGTCGAGTTCGCGGCCATCGGCGTGCGCGCCGCCGACATCCTGCCCGGCATCATCGACACCGGCATGCTGCCGGAGGCGCAGAAGGCGCGCATGCCGACCGAAGGCATGTTGCGTGTGCTGCCCGCCGAAGCGATCGCGCAGGCCGTGTGGGACGCCTACCACGGCGACAAGCTGCATTGGTACGTGCCCGCGGAACTCGCGGACTACGACGTCGAAGTGACGATGCGGCCGGAGGCGGCGCGCGACCGGCGGATCGCCGGCAAGTTCTGACGCTGACCGGCTGGATGCGCTGGGCGCACGTCGAGCGCCACGTTCACGTCAGCAGCCCACCGCGGCGCCATCGCCGCGCCGCAAACCTCAGCGCGGCGTGACGGGCGCGGGCAGCGCGAGGCCGCGCGCCTGCATCACGGTGCGCAGGCGGTCCGGGTAGTCGGTGATGATTCCGTCGACGCCCCAGCCGATGAGCCGTTCCATGTCGGCCGGGGTGTTGATCGTCCAGGGAATGAACTTGAGTCCGAGGCCCTGCGCTTCCTTCACCAGCGCTTCGGTCACGGCGCCGCCGTTCGGCGACCACACCGCGCCGCCGGCCGCCTTGACCAGCTTCGGAACGCTGCCGCCGTGCTCCGCGAGCTTGAGGCCGGCCGTCCAGGAGCCGTCGGCGAGGTTGTTGGTGTTGGCGGTCTGGATCGTGAGGTAGACGGTCGGGATCGTCGGCGCGAGTTGCTGCGTCAGCTGCAAGGTTCGCCAGTCGAAGCTCTGGATCGTGACGCGCGCCGTCATGCCGGCGTCCTGGACGACCTTGAGCAGCGCACGCGTCATCGCCTCGGCGCTGACCGTGTCATCGGGCTTGCCGGGGTCGATCTTGGTTTCGATGTTGAAGCGCACGCCGTTCGCGCCGAGCGCCTTCACGCGGTCGAACAGCGCCACCAGGGTCGGCATGCGCGTGCCGTCGCGGGGCTGCTGGGTGCTGAAGGTCTTGGCGTAGTCGGAGGCCGGATTGATGCGGCCGAGCTCGTAGGCCTGCAGCTGCGCGACGCTCAGCGACTTGATCAGCGGTCCCTTGGCACCCGGCAACCACTGTCCCGTGGCGTCGCGCGTGATCGCCGGGTTGAGGTACGGGTCGTGGGCGATCACGACCACGCCGTCGGCCGTCACGCCGATGTCGAGCTCCAGGGTCGAGACGCCGATCTCGAGCGCCCGCTCGAAGGCCGGCAGCGTGTTTTCCGGCGCGTTGCCGCGCGTGCCGCGGTGGCCCTGCAGATCGAACGCGAAGGCGCCGAGGCAGAGGGTGGAGCCGGCGAGCAGCAGGGCGACGGATGGCAGGAGGCGGCTGATGTTCATCCTGGCATTCTCGGCCCCGCGCACGGAGGCAGCCACGATCCGCTACGGCGTCATCGTGATGATGGGCCGGCGGGATGCGTCTCCAGCGGGCTCTTGTGATTCTCGCGGTTCGATCGTCTACTCGCGGTCTGAGAAAGGCCACCATGTCGAACACCCGCACCGAACACGATCTGCTCGGCGACCGAGAAATTCCCGCCGAGGCGTACTACGGCGTTCATACGCTGCGCGCGAAGGAGAACTTCCAGATCACCGGCCAGACGATTGCATCGTTCCCGGAGCTCGTGATCGCCCTGGCCTCGGTCAAGGAGGCCGCGGCCGAGGCCAACACCGAACTCGGCCTGCTGGTGCCGGCGAAGCGCGATGCGATCGTCGCCGCGTGCCGGGAAATCCGCGCCGGTGCGCTGCACGATCAGTTCGTCGTCGACGTGATCCAGGGAGGCGCGGGGACGTCGACCAACATGAATGCGAACGAGGTGATCTGCAACCGCGCACTCGAGATCCTGGGGCACGCGCGCGGCGAGTACCGGTACCTGCACCCGAACGAGGACGTCAACATGGCGCAGAGCACCAACGACGTCTATCCGACCGCGCTGCGCATCGCATCGTGCTTTGCGATCGTGCGGCTGCTCGAGGCGATGGACCATCTGCGCGGCGCCTTCGCGATGAAGGCCAAGGAGTTCGCCGGCCTGATGAAGATCGGCCGGACCCAGTTGCAGGACGCGGTGCCGATGACCTTGGGCCAGGAGTTCTCGACCTACGAAGTGATGGTCGAGGAAGACATCCTCCGCTTGACCGAGGCGTCGGCGTTGATCCGCGAGATCAACCTGGGTGCGACGGCCATCGGCACCGGCATCACCGCACATCCGGAATACGCCCGCACCGCGCTGAAGTACCTGGTCGACATCACCGGCCTGCCGCTGTCGACGGCGCCGAATCTCATCGAAGCCACCCAGGATTGCGGCGCCTTCGTGCAGCTCTCGGGCGTCCTGAAGCGGATCGCGGTCAAGCTCTCGAAGACGTGCAACGACCTGCGGTTGCTGTCGAGCGGGCCGCGCTCCGGCTTCGGCGAAATCAACCTGCCGCCGATGCAGGCAGGCTCGTCGATCATGCCGGGCAAGGTCAACCCGGTGATCCCGGAGGTCATGAACCAGGTCTGCTTCGAGGTCTTCGGCAACGACCTGACCGTGACTTTCGCCGCCGAGGCCGGACAACTGCAGCTCAATGCGTTCGAGCCCGTGATCGCGAGCGCGCTGTTCCGCAGCTTCAAGCACCTCACCAATGCCTGCATCACCCTGGCGGACCGCTGCGTCGTCGGCATCACGGCCAACCCGGAGCGCTTGCGCGACAGCATCGAGCGCTCGATTTCGCTGGTCACGGCGTTGAATCCGTTCATCGGCTACGCGGCAGCCACGTCGGTGGCGGCTGAAGCCTTCGCCGAAGGAACCAATGTCCGCGGGATCGTGCTGGCGCGCGGTCTGATGACCGCGGCGGAGCTCGATGACGCGCTTCGGCACGAGGTGCTGACGCAGCCCCGTGCTTACGAACGGGCCCAGCGCGCGCCGTGATCGGCCGTAGCCGTCGGCCTTAGCCTGACAGGATGCATCGCCTGCGTCGCGACGACCGCTGGCCGATTCAGGGTCAGCGCCGGATCGCCACTTTCAGCCCGCTGACACTCCCGCTCGCAGGCGACTGGACGGGTATCGGTTTGCGCACCATGTCCGGAACGTCGAGGCGCTGCAGCGGCAGGTAATTCATCAGGATTCCGACACCCACCAGCAGCACGACCGCGACGATCACGAAGATCCAGAGCCAGTCCAGCGACGATCCGATCCGCGATCGCGGCGAACGCCGTTCGATCGAAGAGGGTCCCGACTCGAAAAAGGGCTGTGAATTGCGGGTCATGCCGGTCGCCACCGCGTGGCGCCGCCTTTCGACGGCGCCGTGAGGTTCAAAAGAGCATCGAAACGGCGACCCAGATGGCGCCGACGAGACCGGCCGTCGACGTCAACACGGTGAGCAAGGGCAGCAAGCGATCCATGTCATCCCCTGACTAGCAAACAAGACGCCCTGTTCAGTGCATGCAGATGCGACGGTGGGCGGGAGGCCGAGCTTGCGATCTGAGACTCGCGGCATGCATGGTGCCATTGGGACACGTCGGGGCGGCCATGGAACGCCCTCTCCATCCCTTAGATCGGTGGGCGCCGTGAACTTTCAACCGCGATCTGTGCACTCGTCCATGCGCAGACGGGTCGTGACCGAGCGGCGTTCTCTGACGCTCGGGCGCTCCGAAAGGGCTGGCGTTCGGCTTTGCTTCGCGGCAACCTAGCGCGCATGGCGACACCGATCACCGTCAACATCCCGCATCAGCTCGGCCGCGCCGAGGCGCGCCGCCGCATCGAGAACGGCTTCGGCAAGATCACCCACCTGTTGCCGGGCGGCATCGGCGGCACCAGCACCGAACGGTGGGACGGCGACCGGCTTGTCTTTTCCGTCGCGACGATGGGTCAGACGGTGTCCGGTGTCGTCAC
>JBDSAB010000118.1:0-6638 GCA_039922395.1 Caldimonas sp. | reverse complement strand
TTCAGGACGACCTTGATGCAGCCGTCTTTCTTGTCGCGGAACGTTTCGTACATGCCGGGGCCGTCCTCGAGCGCGACGGTGTGCGTGATGACGAACGACGGATCGATCTGGCCGTCCTGGATCCGCTTCAGCAGGTCGTCGGTCCAGCGGTTCACATGGGTCTGGCCGGTGCGGACGGTCAGCCCCTTGTTCATCAGCGCGCCGAACGGGATCTTGTCGACCAGGCCGCTGTAGACGCCGGGGATCGACAGCGTGCCGGCCGGCCGGCAGACGTAGATCATTTCGCGCAGCACGTGCGGGCGGTCGTTCTCGAGCATCACCGACTGCTTCGCGCGGTCGACCATCGAATCGAGCGAGCGCGTCGCATGCGCTTCCATGCCGACCGAGTCGATGCACTTCTCGGGGCCCTTGCCGTGGGTCAGCTCCTGCAGCCGGTCGAGCACGCTCTCGTCCTCGAAGTTGATCGGGATCGCGCCCCCGGCCTTCGCCATGCTGAGCCGTTCGGGCACGCGATCGATCGCGATCACCTGCTTCGCGCCGAGCAGCAGCGCGCTGCGCATCGCGAACTGGCCGACCGGGCCGGCGCCCCAGACCGCGACCGTGTCATCGGGCTGGATGTCGCACTGCACCGCGGCCTGCCAGCCGGTCGGGAAGATGTCGCCGAGAAAGAGGACCTGCTCGTCGGTCAGGCCGTCCGGGATCTTGACCGGCGTGACATCGGCGAACGGCACGCGGATGTATTCGGCCTGGCCGCCCGGATAGCCGCCGGTCAGATGGGTGTAGCCGAACAGCCCGGCGGGGCTGTGGCCGAACATGGTGTCGGCGAGCTTCTTGTTGCGGTTGCTGCGTTCGCAGACCGACCAGTTGCCGCGCTTGCACTGCTCGCATTCGCCGCAGCAGATCGTGAATGGCACGACGACCCGGTCGCCGACCTTCAGCTTCTTGTTGTCCTTGCCGACTTCGACGACCTCGCCCATGAACTCGTGGCCCATGATGTCGCCGGACTCCATGCCCGGGATGAAGCCGCCGAAAAGGTGCAGGTCGGAACCGCAGATCGCGCACGAGGTCATCTTGATGATCGCGTCGCGCGGTTCCTCGATTTTCGGGTCCGGCACGGTGTCGTACCGGATGTCTTTCTTGCCGTGCCAGCAGAGGGCTTTCATTGCAGGTCATCTCCAGAGTCGTGGACTTCGGGTGAAGCGGCATAAGGCATGCCCAACAACCGCGGTGGCCGGCGGCTCGGTCGCGCCCACCGAGGACTGCGAGAAGCCTGCGCTGGCGCGCAGTCGTCCTTTCACGGCGGGGGGTGTTTTGCGGCAGCTTTTACGAGCGCGTCGGACAGCGCCGACCGCCGGATGCGGCGCGTCCGACAGCCGACTGGCTCGACTGCGGCTGACGTGCGGACGTGGCCGCCGCTACCGTGCACGTTCCGGACCGACGCGATATCGATCACGGAACGCGCTCCCCGACGCCAACCAGCCGGCGAGCTTCATCCGCAGGAGACCGACATGACCACGATCCAGCAAATCATGACCCGCGGGGTCGAATTGATCCAGCGCGACGACACGATCCAGCACGCCGCCGAACGGATGCGCGCGCTCGATGTCGGCTCGCTGCCGGTGGCCGACGGCAAGGCGCTCGCCGGCATGGTCACCGACCGTGACATCACGGTGCGCGGCGTCGCCAGTGGCATGATCCCGCAGGAGGCGCTGGTCTCCGACGTGATGACCGAAGAGGTCCGCTGGTGCCAGGAGACCGACACGGTCGAACAGGTGCTCGCGCAGATGGGCGACGCGCAGGTGCGCCGGCTCGCCGTGCTGAACGAAGCCCGCGAGGTGGTCGGCATCGTCGCGCTCGGCGACTTGGCGACGCGTCAGTCGGCCGACACCGACGAGGCACTGCGCGAGATTTCGTCGCCCGACCAGTAGGCCGGTCGACGCGCCGGGCCTGAGGCATCATCCGGCCGCAGACGACCCATGCGCATCCTCGATCCCGCGGCCCTCGAAATCCTCCGCCATCCCGGCACCTTCGCGTGGCGGACGCTGAGGGCGTTCCGCGCCAACCAGGGCCTGCTGCTCGCCGGCGCCGTCGCGTACTACGCGCTGCTGTCGATCGTGCCGCTGCTGATCCTGACGGTCATCGCGCTGTCGCGCTTGATCGACCAGGCCGAGCTGCTCGAGACGCTCGGTCGCTATCTGGAATGGATCATCCCGGGCCAGTCGACCTCGATCATCCGCGAGCTCTCCAACTTTCTCGTGCACCAGGGCTCGATGGGCTGGCTGCTGCTGGTCACGATGATCTTCTTCAGCTCGCTCGCGTTCACCGTGCTCGAGAACGCGATGTCGGTGATCTTCATCCACCGGGTCGCGATCCGGCGCCGCCATTTCATTTTCTCGGCGCTGATGCCGTACTGCTACATCCTCTGCCTCGGCGTCGGCCTGCTGCTGGTCACCTTGGTCGCCGGCGGCTTGCAGGCGATCGGTCAGGAGAGCGTGTGGCTGTTCGGCCGCCAATGGTCGTTGGACGGCCTCTCGGGGATGCTGCTGTACCTTCTCGGCCTGATCGGCGAGATCTTCGTGCTGACTTCCGTCTACCTCGTGATGCCGGTCGGCCGCCTGAAGCTGCGCCACGCCTTGCTCGGCGGCGTCACCGCGGCGCTGCTCTGGGAGATCACGCGTCACCTGCTGGTCTGGTACTTCGCGACCCTCTCGCAGGTCAACGTCGTCTACGGCTCGATGACGACGGCGATCGTCGTGCTGCTGTCGCTCGAGATCGGCGCGACCTTGCTGCTGCTCGGTGCCCAGGTCATCTCGGAGTACGAGCGGATGGGTCGCCACGCCAACATGGACGCGCCACCGAAACCGTTTCGGACCGAGGCCGTCCCGATCACGACGCCAGGAGAACTCCCACCCGCTCCCGCAGCGCTGCCGGAGTCACGGCGGCCGCGTCGACAGCGTCGCCAGCAACCAGTCCCACCCGGCTGAACAAGCCGCGCCGGAACGGCTTCGACATCGCCGCGCCGCCGGCGCGCGAGAAGAACGAGCCCCACAGGTTCTGCAGCGCCAGCGGGATGACGGGCACCGGGTTCGTCTCGAGCAGCTTCATCACGCCGCCTTTGAACTCGCCGAGCTGGCCGTCGCGCGTCAGGCCGCCTTCGGGGAAGATGCAGACCAGGTCGCCCGCGTCGAGCACGCGGCGAGCCCGCAGGAAGGCCTGCTCGTAGACGACCGGGTCTTCGCGCTGCGGCGCGATCGGGATCGCACCGGCGAGCTTGAAGAACCAGCCGAGCACCGGCGTCTTGAAGATCTGATGATCCATGATGAAGTAGATCGGCCTCGGGCTGGCTGCCATCAGCAGCACCGGGTCGACGAACGCGACGTGGTTGCAGACCAGGATCGCCGCGCCCTCGGTCGGGATGTTGGTGTCGCCGCGCACCTTGAAGCGGTAGACCAGGCGGGTCGCGATGAACGCGACGAAGCGCAGGAAGTACTCCGGCACCAGCATGAAGATGTAGAACGCGACGACCGCGTTGAGCAGGCCGACGATCAGGAACACCTGCGGGATCGTGAACTGCGCCTTCAGCAGCAGCCCGACGCCGACCGAGCTGCCGATGAGGAACAGCGCATTCAGGATGTTGTTGGCGGCGATGATGCGGGCGCGGTGGCTCGGCGCCGAGCGCATCTGGATCAGCGCGTACATCGGCACGCTGTAGAGCCCCGCGAAGAGCGACAGCAGCGCCAGGTCGGCCATCACGCGCCAGTGCTGCGGCCGGCCGATGAACTCGGCGAGCGACAGGCTGCCGGCCGGCGGCAGGCCGCGCGCCGCGAAGTACAGGTCGATCGAGAACACGCTCATGCCGATCGCGCCGAGCGGCACCAGGCCGATCTCGACATGGCGGCGCGACAGCACCTCGCAGAGCAGCGAGCCGACGCCGATGCCGATCGAGAACACGACCAGCAGCAGCGACGCGACCTGCTCGTTGCCGTGCAGCACCTCCTTCGCGAACGACGGGAACTGCGACAGGAAGACCGCGCCGAAGAACCACATCCACGAGATGCCGAGCAGCGAGCGGAACACGACGACGTTGCCGTGCGCGAGCTTCAGGTTGCGCCAGGTCTCGGTGATCGGATTCCAGTTGATGCGCAGCGCCGGATCGGTCGACGGCGAGGGCGGGATGGCCTGCGCCACCGCGCGGCCGAGGATCGCGAGGCCGAGGCAGGCCCAGGCGGTCGCCCGCGCGCCGACTTCGGGCATTGCGATCAGCAGGCCGCCGGCGACGCTGCCGAGCAGGATCGCGACGAACGTGCCCATCTCGACCATGCCGTTGCCGCCGGTCAGCTCGCGCTCCGACAGATGCTGCGGCAGGTAGGCGAACTTGACCGGGCCGAACAGGGTCGAGTGCAGCCCCATCAGGAACACGCAGGCGAGCAGGACCGGCACGTTCGCGGTCGCGAAGCCCCAGCCGGCTAGCCCCATGATTGCGATCTCGAGCCACTTGACGAAGCGGATCAGCGTCGACTTGTCGAACTTGTCGGCGAGCTGTCCGCTGGTGGCCGAGAAAAGCAGGAACGGCAGGATGAAGAGCGCGCCGATCGCGAGCCCGGCAAGCTCCGTCGGCAGCCACTCGACCCGCAGCTGGTACGTCACCATCACGGTGAACGCGAACTTGAACAGGTTGTCGTTGCCGGCACCGAGGAACTGGGTCCAGAAGAAGGGCCCGAAGCGGCGCTGGCCCAGCAGCGCGAACTGGTTCGGATGGGCGCCCGTGTCGTGAGGTTCCAAAGCTGCTCCCTGCGTGCGAGAAACCGCCCGCGAATCTACCTGATGACCTGGACCGGTCCGCCGAGGGCGCTGCGATTCAGCCACGCGAAGACCGAGTCGACCGTGACGGTTTCGATGCGGTCGCCGAAGCGCTTCTCGTTCGGGTGGTCGTCGAACGCGACGTTCGCTGCGGTCATGCGCGCGCCGAGGCGCTTCAGCGCCGACAGGTGCAGGGTCGACGGCTCGTAGCCTTGCAGGCGGAGCCAGGCCTGCGCTCGGTCGCGTGTGGAAGCGGCCGGATCCTGTGTGGAAGCCAGCGTCTCGAGCGCCCACTGGTTCGACTGCTGGTAGCGGACGCTCCACGGGTACGCGACCATGCTGTAGGCCGATGTGTGGAGGCGCGCCACGCGGGCGTTGTCGCGCAGCGCCGGCAGCAGGCGCGCCTGCACGTCGGGCTGCAGCACGACGATCGCCGCCTCGTAGCGGTAAAGGTCGTCGAGAAAGAATTCGCCGAGACCCTGGCGATAGACCGAGGCTTGCGCGGAGCCGCAGGCGTTGAGCTTGTGAACGACGCGCCAGACGGCCGTCGGGCCGTCGCCGTCGCGGTAGGCGAGGCCGAGGTGCGAGTAGCGCAGCCCGTATTCGGAGAGGTTCTGCCCCGCTCGTGCGAGCACGACGACCTGGGCGCCCGACGCGGCGAGGCGCTCGGCGGTGTGCTGGGCCAGGGTCAGCGACCGCTCGACAGCGTCCGCGTTCGGCGCACGTGCCTCGCAGCTGCGACCGGCGGACGCGCTGCCAGCGGCGGCGAGCAACGCGACCGCGAGAAGGTGGTGCAGGCGCGGCTTCATCGCGTGATGCGCTCGTTGTAGAGCAGCGCGGCGCCGATCTCGTTCGGCACGAAGGCAATCGCCTGGCTTGCTGCCGACAGCACCCAGCCGGTGCTGAGCGCGGTGACGACGACGGCGGTGCCGGCGGTAATCGAGAGCCCTTCGGCCGCGCGGGCACCGAGCTGGACACTGGCGCGTGCGCCGTCCGACGCGCGTTCGAGGACCCAGACGGTGCCGGCGCTGGTCGCCTCGACCGCGACGACGGTCAGCATCGCGCCGGCCGACAGGATCATGACCGGCGCGGCAACCGAGACGGCGACCGGCAGCATCGACAAGGCGCTCGCTGCGGACAGCGTAGATTGCGCCTGGGCGCCGAACGTGCAGGTGGCGAAGAGGGCGGCCAGCGCGGCGCGGCGGAATCGGATCGGGAACATCTCGAACCTCCAGTTGGAGCGGTGGGTGGAATGCAGCGCGGCGGGTCAGGCCGCGTCGGCCGGCGAACGCATCGCGAAGCCTTCGCGTCGGGCTTCGGCGAGCAGTGCCTCGTGCGCATCGCGCAGGGTCTTGGCCAGGGTGAACGCGGTCGAGATCACGAACAGCCACGACACACCGAGAAAGGCCTTGTAGGTCGGGTTGACGTCCATGCGCCACAGGCCCCACGCGGTCAGCGTCATCGCCATCCAGAAACCACCCCAGATCACGATGCCCCAGAGCGGCGTGTCTGTCCGGCGCACCTCGTTGTCGCGCACGAATTTGGCGAGCGCGAATGCGGTCGTCAGGCAGAACAGGTAGCCCATCACCATGAACGCGCGATCGATGTCCTGACCGGGCAGGTAGGCCAGGCCGACCGCGCAGAGCACGACGGCGATAGCGAACGAGATCCAGACCTGGGCCTTCCAGGCGCGGGTGTCGTGACGGATAGCGGAGGCTTGCATTGCGGTGGGGTCGGGGTTGAACACGGGGCGCAGTCTTGCGCAGCGCGGCGCGGCGCGCCATCGCCTTCGAGGGTGTGCTGCGGACTGCGCCAGCCGGTAGCGCGCCGTGCTACCG
>JBDSAB010000117.1:0-3053 GCA_039922395.1 Caldimonas sp. | reverse complement strand
TGGTGCGGCTGGCAGGATTCGAACCCACGACCCCTTGGTTCGTAGCCAAGTACTCTATCCAACTGAGCTACAGCCGCCAAGCCTCGCAGTATATCAGCGGCATCAGGGCAGCCGAGCCGCGGCTTCGAAGCACTGGCCCGCGCGGGCCGCGTCGGCTTCGTCCTGTGCGAGTCGCGCCAGTGCGAGCCAGGCTTTGCGCCGCAACGGCGTGCGGAGACCGTCGTCGGTCGCGGCCTGTTCGAGCAGGCGCCGGCCTTTACCCCAGAGCTGACGCTCAACGAGCGCGATGCCGACCGCCAAGGCGACCGCGCCATCGCGCGGATAGGCCAGTGCCGCGGCCTCGAGCCGGGGCAGCCATTCCGGCCCCAGCCCCGATACCGCACCCGCGAACGCCTCGGCCATGACCGCGCGCTCGTCGTCGCCAAACTCGCCGATCTCTTCCCAGAACGGCCGCAGCCACGCACGCGCCTCCTCGGGTGAGCCGAGCGCGACGGCGCGCGACGCCGCGCAGGCGGCCACGAACGGGTCGCGACGATCGGCCGCGTCGAACTGCAGCCAGGTCCTGCGCAGCTGATCGAGGTCGTGCGCTTGCGCCAGCGTCTCCGAGGCCAGCGAGCGCACCAGCCCCTGCGCGGCGACCTTCGAGAAGCCCTGGTGCTTGACCAGCAGGCGCGCGGTCTTCAGCGCGTCCTGCGGCTGCCCACCGAGCTTGGCCGCCTGCAGCTTCAGGCGCAGCGCGTGAGTCCGGCGGGCAACGCCCATCGGCAAGGCCTCGAGCAACTCGAGCGCACGCGGCGCATCGCGATCCTCGAGCGCCCACTCGGCTGCCAGCAGGCGGGCGCCTTCCTCCGCCGGCCGCGCCGGCAGCGCCTTGCGCGAGAGGTCGAGCGCTCGCTTCAATTGAAGGTCGCGCCCGGCCCGGTCCTGCAGCCGATGCGCGCTGCCGGCCGCAAGCAGATGGGACAGCACCGTGAACTCGTTGTCCTGTGCCAGCTCCGGCGTGTCGGCCTGGATCGCAAGAGCGCGCTGGGCCGACTTCTGGGCCCGGCTGTAACGTCCGCCGAAGTACTGCGCCAGCGCGTCGCGCAGCATCGCCTGCGCCGTGCGGTCGCGGCGCGCGATGCGCCATTCGCGCGCCCGCCGCGGCAGGCCGGTCAGCGCGTTGACCGCCTGGAACAACGTGACGAGCAGGAAACAGGTCCCCACCATCAGCAGCAGGAACAGGTTCAACGACATGTCGATCCGCCAGCCGCCCCAGTAGAGCGAAGCCAATCCGTCGTTGGTCCCGAGAGTGGCCGCCGCGACGACCGCCACGGCGAACAGCAGCACGAACCAGATCGTCAGGCGCATCGGGGCTAGCGCCCGGCAGCGGCCGCGGTGACGGCGGCGAGCGTGTCGTCCGGCCTCGGCACGCCGCCCTGCTTGGCCTGGCTCGCGACCTGGCGGATCAGCTCGGCGGCCAGCGCGGTGCGCTTCGAGCTGCGGTCGAAATAGCGATCGAGCGAAGCCTGCGCGACCTGCAGATCGCTCTGCGCGGTGTCGAACTGTCGGCTCAGCAACGCGAGCCGCGCATTCAGCAGGCGCAGCTTCAGGTTCTCCTTCACGAAGAAGGCCTGCTCAGGCGCAAGCAGCACCGCATCGGGATGATCGATGCGGGTCACGCGCACCAGCGAGCGAACCTCGTCCCAGGCCCGTACGAGCACCTGGGTCGCGGTCTCCTGCGCGCTGGTTCCCCAACTGGGCAATGGCGCCGACGCGGCGCCAGCCGGCACCGATCCGCGCGACGCAGGCGACGCGTTCGCCGACGTCCGACTGGCGTCGGAGCGCGCCAGCGCACTGCCCGGCAACGCAAGCTCGTCGACCATGCGGATCGCCTCGTCGAGCCTGATCGTCAAGGTCGAGATGTCGGCGACGCTCGCGGCGCGCACGCGGTCGAGGTCGCGCGCGATCGCGCGCCGCACGCCTTCGAGACGCGGCTGGTTGTAGCGCGCGAGACGCTCCTCGCTCTGCTTCAACGCGGCGACCAACGGCTCGGCGCTGCCGGTGATCGCGGTCTGCTGACCCGCGACTCGAATCGCGGCCTCGACATCGACGAGCAGGTTTTCGTCACGCGAGCGCGACAGCGAGGTCATCAGCTCCTCGAGCTGGCTTCGCTGCAGGGCGCCCTCGGCGACGCGCGCCTCGAGCAGCGCCACCTTTGCAGCGGCGTCGCGAGCGCTGTCCTGCGCCTGCTTCGCGAACAGGCGCGCTTCCGATGCCTGGCCTGCGCTCTCCTGCTGGCGGCGCACGAGCTCCTGCTCCACATTGCGCACCCGCTGGTCGGCGCGCCATGCCAATCCGACGCCAATCACCGCCAGGACCAGCGCCGCGCCGGCGATCAACCAGGCCCGGCGCAGGCGAGCGCCACGAAACGCCGTACCGGAGCCGGCGGTCACCGGCAGGACGACGGGCGTCGAGGGGTCGGTAGCGGGCGTCGCAGCATCATTCACGGTCGAATCGATTGTATGCAGGCGACCACGGCGTCCTCCGTCGGCCGACTCTCGAGAACGGCTCCAAAGCCGGCCTCGCGGGCGCGCCTCGCGATCCGCGGATGCGTCGCGAGCGCGTGCGATTCCCGCCAGGTCGCATCGTCGACCCTGCCGCACTCGCGCATCAGCATCTGCAGATGGTCGATCGCCTCCGAGCTGCTGAATAGCCACAGGTCGCGACGCGGATCGGCCAGCGCTTCCGCGAGCAGCGCGCGCGCATCGGCATCGAGCGTCGGTGCCCTGCGCTCGTAAGCGACCAGCGTGTCGACGGCGGCGCCCTGCTCGGCGAGTCGCGCGGCAAGCCAGTCGCGACCTTGCGGTCCACGCACCAGAAGCACCCGCGCGCCGTGCCAGTCATTCGACTGCAAGGTCTGCCACAGCGCTTCCGAATCGAACTGCGGCGCGTCGGCAGCGGGCGCATCGATGAGCTCTGCCGGGACGCCCAGGCCAACCAGCGACCGCGTCGTGCCCGGCCCCGGCGATGCGGCCCGGGTCAGCGCCGGCCAGCACCATCCGGCGGGCGCT
>JBDSAB010000116.1:0-4017 GCA_039922395.1 Caldimonas sp. | reverse complement strand
GCCTCGCCACCAGCTTGCTGCGCCACGACCTGACGGGAACCGCGACAAAAGTTCCGGCCACACGCAGCATGGCGATCTGGGTGCTCATCCTGTTGTTCGGCTATCTCATCGTTTATTACATCTGATTAGCAGAAGTGACCGGCGACCGAACGACCGAGCCTTTGCCAAAAGCGCCGTACCGATGCCCCGTCGATGAAGTCCCAATCGCGCGCGAAGGTGGCAGACCGACTCTTCCGATGAGGAACGAAGCCGACGAGATCCGAAGCCTTCGGCGTAGCGACGAAACTGCGACTTGTGGAATAGGGCTTGTCCCACTACCCCGGCCACCATGTCAGTCCGGGCTCGCAGGCAGGTGGCGGGGAGCGGTCGCTTGCCAAGGACCGCATTTGGCCGGGTCCGTGAGTAGAGGACCCGCGCGGATAGCAGCCCTTGGCTACGACCGCATCCTCGGTCGTCAGTCGGCATGACCCGACCCTGTGCGGACATTCCGCTTGCCCATCGTATTACCTTACAGCAGACGGTAGTGGGCTCATCCGATCGTCAGAAGGTGCGTCCTTGTCGAGGTGGGAACCACTTCGTGGCCGCGCGCGCTGACGCAGCGATCCCAGACACGGTTACACAGACAAAGCCATCGGCCGGAGCACGGGCACGGGCACGGGCACCGGGCCATTCTTTGTCACGCTCGCCGGATGACAACGGACCCCTGCGCGCATAAGGGGTTCACAAGCTCATTCGGTCGGCTTGGCGCTGTCGAGCAGGTCATTCTTTCCGGTATTCGCCCGACGCTCTTCAGCCACCAGCCGCTCGATGTGCTTGTCAGGGCTCGTATCCCCGCTCGCAGCTGTCGTTCCGGAACCCGACCTTTTGAGCTGCGGGCCCAGGCGGCGGGGGCCTTGCCACGTCGCGCAATGGGAGCTGAGCGCTCTCGTCGAAGCGCAGGCGATAGATCGGCTCCGGAAGCGCGAAGCCTGCGGATTCCAGCGCCGCCTTGGTCGTCTGGATGGCAAGGCTGCGCGCCTTGCCGAAGTCGGTGTGGGTCTGGTCGATCCAGCCGTAGAAGCGCAGCAGAATGTTCGAGTCACCGACGTTTTCGATAACCGCTGCAGCCGCCGGCGCATCGAGCACGAAGCGATCACCACGTGATCGTTGGCGCGAAACGGCTGCCGCAGGCTGAGCATCAGGCTCGACACGTAGTTGTCGACCGTGTCGCGCACTGCGAAACCGAGTGCGATGCCGATCACGCCGGCGCCACCCAGCACCGTGCCGAGCAGCGCCGTGGCGCCGAGCACCTGGAGCGCTGCGACCAGACCAAGCACGACCGACAGGAAGCGCACGAGCGTCGCGACGATCTCGGCCATGAAAGGATTGGGCGTGATCCATCGCCACAGGCGCTCGATGGACGCCAACACGTATCCAAGCGCCGCGATCAGCAGCCCAACAACCAGCGCAACACCCAGCAGCGGCAGGGCTCGCAGGAGCCCCTTTAGATCGGTCTTGAACTGGCCCAGGGTGGGCATGAGGGTTGGTGGTCAGCTCCAGGTTGCGCTGCAGGTTGTTCTGGACCGTGACGACCCCGTTCACTCGCGATGCAATCGCCTCGGCCCGCTTGATGTCGTCGGCCCCCGGAACGGTGCCGCTCAGGGTCACGGCACCCGCCGAGACCCGCACCTGCACGTCACGCAGCGGCTCGATCTCGGAATAGATCTCCCGGATGCGCTGCGTGATGTCCCGGCTTTCGGTGGCAACCGTTCGCGAGGCAATGGTGGGTTCGGTCGGCGCGGCGGGAATTGGCTGGGCACGGGCGAGAGGAACCAGCAAGGCAGCCAGGCATGCCACCTGGACGAAACGGCGGAGGCCAGTCAAGAAGCGGGAACGGTCCATTCGCGGATACGTAAGGAGTGAGACGCTTTGGCAGTGCATAGGCGGCGACCCAGGCGCCCGCCTTGGTACCCGTCGAGCCAAGCCCGCCTGCCACGACCAGCATGTACTGCCGGCCACCGGCGCCTTGATAGGTCATCGGCGTGGCTGGCCACCCGCGGGAAGGCGGCTCTCCCACAACTGCTGGTCGCTGCTGACATCGTAAGCGCGCAGGAGTAGCCGAGCGTTTGCGAGAGGAAGGCGACGCCACCGGCGGTGACGATCGGGCCACCCAGGGCTCCCGCTCGTTGCGGTGTGCCTGCGCCCCAGCGAGGTTCCACGAACTCACCACGCTGAACAACTCCCGGCGCCATGCGCCGAACAACTCCCGCCGCACTCACAAGCGAGCACAGGCACCCCACGACTCCTCCGCTCCCCAGGCCCAGGCGACCGAGATCAAGCGCGGCAAGGAGCGCCGCTTGCTAAAGACCCCCGTGGAAAACGCCTCGCTCTTCGATCGCGCCGAAGCCTCGGTCCAGACGGGGGTTGAGTGGCTGCGCTTGGTCATCGAGAGCATGGGCGCGCTCGTGATCGCGGTCGGGATCGTTGTCGCAATCTGGCTGCTTGTCCGCTCTGCCACTCGTGGCCGCGGGTTCGACTTCAACCAGGTGCGCCTCGCGTTCGCGCGCCACCTCGCGCTCGCGCTCGAGTTTCAGCTGGCCGCCGACATCCTTTCGACCGCGATCGCCCCGACCTGGGAGCGCATCGGCAAGCTCGCCGCAATCGCGGTCATCCGCACCGCACTGAACTACTTCCTTACCCTCGAACTTCGCAGCGAGACGCGCAAGGCCAACAATGGGCCAACGCTGAGCGCTCCTGCACACCATTAACTCGACGGCGACATCGGTATGGAACTTCTTGGCATTCGCCTGGTGGGCTTCAACGCCACAACCGGCCATAAGGCTCTGCTCACGGTCGGCCTCATCGTGGTTCGTTGGCTCCTGCGTAATGTCGCGCTCGCCATCTTGGGACGCGTCGACGCGTCAGGCGACCGTGCCAGCCGGATCGGCTTTTGGGCACGCCAGGGCGTGAGCCTGCTGGTCGCGGCGCTCGCCGTGATCGGCTTCGTCTCCATCTGGTTCGACAACCCCGCGAACCTCACGACCGCGGTGGGCTTGGTCACCGCCGGGCTGGCATTCGCGTTGCAGAAGGTAGTGACATCGCTCGCCGGCTACTTCATTATTCTGCGAGGCGCGACGTTCAGTGTCGGCGACCGCATCACGATGGGCGGCGTTCGCGGCGATGTCGTCGCGCTCGGCTTCTTCCAGACGACGATCATGGAGATGGGCCAACCGCCCGCCGTGCAGAGCGCCGATCCGGCCGTATGGGTTCAGAGCCGTCAGTTCACCGGGCGGATCGTGACCGTCGCGAACAGCAAAATCTTCGACGAGCCGGTCTACAACTACACGCGGGAGTTCCCGTTCATCTGGGAGGAGATGCGCCTGCCGGTCGCCTACCGCGACGACCGGGTCAAGGCCGAGCAGATCCTCCTCGAGGCGGCCAGGAAGCACGCCGTCGACCCCGCCACTCTCGATCCATCCATGGTCGAGCGCCTCGAGCACAACTTTCGCGTCAAGCGCGACAACTTTCAACCCACCACTTACTGGCGCCTGACCGACAACTGGCTCGAGCTTACGGTGCGGTTCCTCGCACACGACCACGGCGTTCGCGACCTGAAGGACGCGCTAAGCCGCGATGTGCTCGGGCAGCTAGAGAAAGCGGGCATCGGCATCGCGTCGGCAACCTTCGAGATCACCGGGCTACCCCGGCTGGAAGCAAGGATCACGTCATGAACGAAATGAACCCGTACGCCCGGTTCGCCGCGATGGTCGTCGTGTCGACCTGTGTGATGTTCGGCCTCATGTACCTCAACACGTACGAGGTCGATCACGTCTTCTTCAGCGAGACCCGCGCCTACATGGCGGTCGTCATGGGCGCAGCGATGGCCGTGACGATGCTGGGCTTCATGCGGCACATGCTGAAGAACCGGCAGGCCAACATCGCCATCCTGATCGGGGGCGCGCTGGTCTTCGCGGCGGCCCTGTGGCTCGTCCGCAGCCAGGCCACGGTCGAAGACGTCTCCTACATGAAGGCGATGAT
>JBDSAB010000115.1:0-32202 GCA_039922395.1 Caldimonas sp. | reverse complement strand
CGGAAACGGGGCAGGCGACCGGCTTCAAGCAGAACGGCTCAATCTCGGTCGCCTTGAACGCCGAGCGGATGGAGGAGCTGCGGCGCCTGGCCTCGATGGCGCGCAACTTCGGCCTCGCGGTGGACGTCATTTCTCCGCAAGATATCCAGCAGCGCTATCCGTATCTCCAAATCGACGGCGTCGTCGGCGGCGTGTTCCTCGACAAGGACGGCCAGTGCAACCCCGTCGACGTGACGCAAGCCTATGCCAAGGGCGCGCGCATGGGCGGCGCGCGAATCATCGAGAACGTCAAGGTGGAGCGCATCCTCAAGGAGGGTGGGCGCGCCGTCGGCGTCGTGACGGACCAGGGAGACGTGCGTGCCTCGACGGTCGTGATTGCTGCCGGCATGTGGTCGCACGAGCTGGGACGCCGGACCGGTGTGAACCTGCCGTTGCATGCGGCCGAGCATTTCTACATCGTGACCGAGCACATCAAGGACCTACCTGGCACCCTGCCGGTGCTGCGCGTTCCCGACGAGTGGGCCTACTACAAGGAAGACGCCGGCAAGATCCTGCTCGGCTGCTTCGAGCCCACGGCCAAGCCGTGGGGCATGGACGGGATCCCGACCGACTTCAGCTTCGACTCGCTGCCGGAGGACGTGGACCACTTCATGCCGGTGCTGGAGAAGGCCGTAGCCCGCATGCCGATGCTCGAGCACGCCGGCATCCAGACGTGGTTCAACGGCCCCGAAAGCTTCACGCCGGATGACCGCTACCTGCTCGGAGAGACACCGGAGGTCGCGGACCTCTTTGTTGCCTGCGGCTTCAACTCCATCGGCATTCAGAGCTCGGGCGGTGCCGGCAAGGTGCTTGCGGAATGGATCCGCGACCGGCGCCCGCCGATGGACCTCGTCGACATCGAAGTCCAGCGCATGGCTCCGTTCCAGGGCAGCCGGCGCTACCTGCACGACCGGACTGTGGAAACGCTCGGGCTGCTCTACAAGACCCACTGGCCCTTCTACCAGTACACCACTGCGCGCGGCGCGCGGCGCAGCCACTTCTACGACAAGCTCAAAGAGGAAGGCGCCGTCTATGGCGAACTGGCGGGCTGGGAACGACCCAACTGGTTTGCGCCAAAGGGAGTGGCGCCGGAGTACCAATACAGCTACGGCAAGCAGAACTGGTTCCCGCACACCGCCCGCGAGTGCCGTGCAACCCGGGACGCCGTAGCGCTCTACGACCAGAGCACGATGACGAAGTTCATCGTCGAGGGGCGCGACGCGCTCAAGGTCCTCGAGACGATCTCATGCAATCGCATCGACGTGCCCTTGAACAAGGTGGTCTACACGCAGTGGCTGAACGAGCGAGGCGGCATCGAGGCGGACCTGACGGTGACGCGCACCGGCGAAGCGCAGTTCATGGTCGTGTCGGCCGCGGCCACTCAGGTTCGCGATTTCACCTACCTGCGTCGGCACGCGGCAGGTGCCGGGCATTGCTTTGTGTCCGACATGACGGCCGCCATGCCGATGCTGGGGCTCATGGGCCCCAAGTCGCGCGAAATGCTGCAGAAGACGGCGCCCCACACCGACTTCTCCAACGCCGCGTTTCCCTTCGGGACGTCGCAGATCGTGGAGATCGGCTATGCCCCGGTCAGGGCCAGCCGCATCACCTACGTCGGCGAACTGGGCTGGGAGCTGTACATCCCGGGCGAGTTCGCGCCGCATGTCTTTGAGCAACTGCTGGACGCGGGTGCGGGATTTGGCCTGACGCTCGCCGGCATGCATGCGATGAATGCGTGTCGAATGGAGAAAGGGTATCGCCACTGGGGCGACGATGTCGGCATCGAGGATACGAATCTCGAAGCCGGCCTCGGCTTCGCGGTGGCCTGGGACAAGCCATTCGATTTTCTCGGCCGGGAAGCGCTGCTGCGACAGAAAGCCGAGGGTGTTCCGAAGAAGCGTCTGGTCCAGTTCCGTCTCAAAGAAACCGACCGCCTGCTCTACAGGGAAGAGCCGATCATCGTGAATGGGAAGCCGTCGGGAGCCATCACTTCGGGCATGTACGGGCACCGTGTCGAGGCATCCTTGGGCATGGGGTACGTCAGGATGGACGAACCGGTTACGGCCGACTGGCTTGCCGCTCAAAAATTTGAAGTAGAAATTGGCTGGGAACGGTACCAAGCCGATGCGCAACTGACCCCGTTCTACGACCCCAGACTCGAACGCGTGAAGTCGTAGCTGCTCCCAATCAGCTCGGGGTGCGACAGGACAACGCTACGGTCTGGAACTATCGAATACGCCATGGGTCCTGCTTTCTGCCGAACGGCGTCGTGAAGGACGCCAGCACAGCCCCTGATCCCTCCTGCGACGTGCCCGACCGTCGACGTTAGTAGGCGACACTGCAGGATGGAGGGACGACCGTGAGACCGGTTCAGGCCAGCCGGCTGTACAGCAGGTGCAGTCTGAGCGGTATGCCCTATGTGCGCTCGAGTGACGGCTCGTGCCCGTTCGGCGGCTCTCCCGCCGCCAGCTCGCATCAGAGGATGCTTTTAGACGTCGAAGCGATGCCGGGGTTTCGGGTGCATGGCGCATGTTGTCAGTCCTCGTTTTGATATGAAGACCCCCCGCACCCTCAGATGCGAGGGGCCCGCTGCGGTTCGTGGGCACATCGTCAAGGTCTTCGTGCTGACCCTGCTGCTGCTTGTGCTGCCGTTCGCGGCTTGCAGTTTTGAGGATGAAAGCCGCGAGATTCGGATGGCGGAACGCTCGGTCGGCGACGGAGTTCCTGCGATGGTTCGGCTCCCGGACACGGTGCGCGCGCCACAGGGTAGTCAGCGCAGAGTCGAAGCCACCTATCGGTTGAGCGTCGACCTCGCCGAGACACCTCGCGACACAACGCTGTTCATGTCGGGCCTGATCGCCCACGCAACAATTCGGTGGAATGGCCATCTGATCGAAGACCGTTCCCAGCGGCCGGACGATCCGTTGCCGCGCAGCCTCGCGCGGCTGCGCCTGCTCGACATTCCGGAGGAGTTCGTACGCACTGGCGAGAACGTCATCGAAATTCGCGCGACCGGACCAGGCCTCGTGAGTATTTCGCCAGTGCACGTCGGAACTCGTGCCTCCCTCGAGTCGCGCTATGAGCACCGCGCTCTAGGCGGTATGGTCGGACCGGCCATCGTCGCAGCCATCGTCGGCAGTCTGGCCCTGTGCGTCCTCCTGCTCTGGATCAAGCTGCGGGATCCGCTTTACGGCTATTTTGCCGTCGGCTCGCTGGCATGGTCACTGCACACCGCGTGGATGGTCTTTCCGCGACCGCTACTGAGCGCGCCGCATCAAACGGTGTGGACGGTGTCGCTGTACAGCTTCTTCGTCGCGATGCTTGTAATCTTCTGCGTGCGCTTCTCGGGTTGGCGCTGGGCATGGTTCGACCGGGGCGCCTGGATCGCGTCGTTGTCGGCACCGGCTGTCCTTTACGCAGCCGGCGCGCTGGGCTACCTCGACGGCACCGCCCAAGTCTGGCTCCTGTCTTGGATCGGCGTCGTGGCTGTCGGACTGGCTGCCGTGACCCGCTACGCCTGGACGCACCGCAATGCTGAGGGCCTTCTCCTCGTCTCCAGCGGCGCGATCGCTCTTGCGTTTGGCGTGCGGGACTGGCTTGTCAACTATGGTGGCGCCGACAACAACCACATCAGTATTACGCGCTATGCAGGCCTTCTCTTTGTGGTTTTCGTCGCGTGGATGCTGATCAACCGTTTTGTGCGCGCAAGCCGCGAACTGGAGGTCGTTAACAGCGAATTGGAACAACGCGTCACATCGAAGAGTGCCGAGTTGACGCACGCGCTGCGGCTCATGCGCGACGCGAAGGACGGTGCCGAAGCCGCAAACCGCGCAAAAAGCACCTTCCTTGCGGCCGCGAGCCACGATCTACGTCAACCTGTCCACGCGCTCGGCCTCTATATGGCCGCTCTTGCAGGCGACGGCTCGCGCGACGATCGCCCTTATCTGATCCACCGCATGGAATCGTCGCTGGCTGCGCTCGAGACGATGTTCGACAGCCTGCTTGACCTTTCGCGCATGGACGCAGGCGTCATCGTTCCGCAAGCCGTGCCCTTCGACATTAAGCACATGCTGCGTCGCCTCGCGGACGAGTTCGCGCCGCTGTGCGCGTCGAAGGGACTTCGCCTCTCACTGCGCATCTCAACCGGCGCCCGCGTACGCCATGTGTTCAGCGATCCGGTGCTGGTCGAACGCATCGTGCGCAATCTTCTCTCGAACGCACTCAAGTACACGTCAGTTGGCGGCGTGCTGCTGACATGCCGCCTGCGCGGATCAAAGCCAATCTGTCGCGTGCAGGTGTGGGACACGGGTCGCGGTATTCCTGAAGCCGAACGGCAGCGCGTCTTCGAGGAGTTCTACCAAGTAGCCGATGCTGGGCAGGAGCGCACCGACGGACTCGGACTCGGCCTCTCGATCGTCGACCGACTTTGCCGACTGTTGGAACACCCCTTGGCTCTACGTTCGACTGTCGGCCGCGGCAGCTGTTTCAGCTTTGACGTGCCGGGCACCCTTAAAGTGCCGGTGCTGGCGGCGCAACTTGCAGCAGTGCCTGCGCTTGACGGCTTTGCTGTCGCAGTAGTCGACGACGATGCAGCCGTGCGAGAGAGCATGGAAATCCTGCTACGCCGCTGGCACCTGCGTGTGTTTGCCGGGGCTACCGCGGAGGACGTGATCCACCGGTTGGCGAGCGAGCGTGAGGGCACCCTTGGCGCCATCGTGGCGGACTATCGGCTGCGGGACGGGCGAACCGGCATTGAGGCTATTCACTTTCTTCGTGCGCGCATCGGTGATCGCATACCCGCACTCCTCGTCTCGGGCGACTCGAGTGCGCCGGCGTTAGACAGCATGCGGGCCAGTGGCTTCGACTGTTTGAGCAAGCCGGTTCCAGCGGCACGGCTGCGGAGTTGGCTCGCGGCCGCCGCAAGCTGCGGTCGACCGGCGTCGCTCACCGAGGCAGCGCGGCAGTCCTAGCGCCTTCACTCGTCAGCACTGCTGCATTACATACAGAAGACAGAGAGAGGGGTTCGAGCCGTAGTTCGGGTGGCCGCAATTACCCGCTTCTGCGGATCAACCGGTCAACTCAAACTGGACCCGACGAACATTTCGTATTGGCAAAATAACGCCGTTCGTGTTCTCGTCACAAGCGATTCATGACAGGGTTTCGCTACCCGGCTGGAATCAATCCGGACAGGGCAAACTTCGAGGACAACACGCCGATGTATTCAGGCGCGGAGAGCCCCCCTAATCACCTTGCGATTTGCCTTGAAGCCTGGTTTCCGACTGGTCGCTATGCTTGCGTTGCTGACCAGCCCCCCGAAGTCATGGAGTAGCAGTAGCGTCAGCATCGCCGAGACTAAGGGCCAGCCACCGAGACCGTTGTGCTGCGCTTGCAGGGAACGAACCACCAAACAAGCGTGCGCTGCGCTGATGCATCATCAAGGCTATGCGTGCGGCCTCAGGGTGGAGTTGAACTCCAGTATTGCCGGCGTCGGCGAGCCGCTCCGCCACGTCGGACGGCACGAAGCGCTCGAACTGGCGCTGTAATTGCTCCAGCTTGTCCTCGGCGGCCGCCAGCAGTTGTTCGAGCTGGGCTGCTGTGCCTGCGGCCGCGCATGACGAGCGCAGCCAGCCCAGCAAACGGAGAACGCCGAGGGCGCTGAGTGCCCAGACCAGTGCCGTAGCTCCAGCAGCATGGCCATGCGCACGGTGCCGTTGGCCAGCGCGGCCACGCCGATGGCTTCCAGCACAGCGCGCCGTTCAACTCGGCGGCCAGGGCACGGGTCTTCTGCTGGATTGACGACGGTGCGTAGTAGACGGTTCGCGCCCAGGCCAGCAGGCCGGCTTCGTTCGGCGCCAGCTGGGGGTATCGAAGCGTGGCCAGTGCGGTATCGATCGCAGCGTGGCTCAAGCCTTCGTCGAGCAGCAGCTTCTTTGCCTCGGCTTCAATGCGGGTAGCCAAGCGTTCGCGCGACCACCGCGAACATCAACGCCTTAGTGCCGCGGCTCAGAACTTGCGATTCAAACGGGCCGTCAAGAGCCGCCTTCATAACCTTTGGCCCCCGGCAAGCCGGCCAGCGGGGCCAACACCACGCCGAAGCGGCCGCCGGTCAGCGCCGTCGGCTCCAGAGTGGCGGCGGCCGGTTTGCGATGCGCGAACTTCCGCAGCACCGGCATCACCAGCCCCATCAGGCGCCCGACCGGCCTGTTAGCCATGCGTCCGAACTTCATCTCTGGCGGGCAGGCAATCAGCGTGCTGACGCGGTTGAAGAAACAGCCCATAGAGATCGCAAACGCCATTTCATTGACTCGATCCGGAGACGGCACAAGGGCGCCAGGACGAGCTCGCGGACGTCCGCAAGGCGCCGGAATCGATCCGCGACCTGCCCGCAAGAGCTTCCGACGTCCGAATTGCGCCGTCAGCGTATCCACCGATTCGTGGATTGTCTAATCTCTAGACAATCGTCGCGTGAACCCCAAACTGCCGAACCACCCGGTCGTGGAGTTGCAGGCCCGACAGCTGCTGCCGGAACGGATCGCCGCATCCTTGCGCGAGACAATCGTCAGCGGCGAGCTCGGCCCGGGCACGCGCCTTGTGGAGCACGATGTGGCGAAGCGCCTGGGCGTCAGTCGTGTGCCCATGCGAGAGGCGTTTCGGGTTCTTGCAGGCGAGGGGCTGGTCACCATCCACCCGAACCGTGGCGCGATGGTGAGCGAGGTCAGCGAAACAGAGCTGGTCGAGCTCTTCACCGTGCGCGCGCTCATCGAAGGTCACGCCGCCGCCCGCCTCGCCGCCCAGCCCGAGCCAGAGGTGCTCGAGCGGCTCGACCTCATGGTCGCCGACATGAAGTCTGCCGTGCGCAGGCGTCGCTTCGAGCTCTATTACTCGCAGGCTGCCGAATTCCACGACGCACTCGTGCGTGCGCGCGGCGGACAGGTGCTCTGGCAGATGTATGAGCAGATCCGGCGCTTGCTGCGGCGCTACCAGGCCGTGATGGCGGGGCTGCCAGAATCGCCGCGCCGCTCGATCCTCGAGCACGAGCAGATTCTGGCCGCCATCCGCAGCGGTGACGAGGCGCTTGCGGAGCGCTCGGCCAGGGCCCACGTCGACGCCCTCGTGGATCGTTACCGCGAGGCGGGCCCCAAGGTCCCATCTGCGCATGGCCCACGCAAAGTGGCTTGATCGCCTCGACGATCGCGCCGAGCTGGCTGCGGCCATGCTCGTGCTCGCGGCAGCCGGGCTTGTCCTCGCCGGCGTGGTGATGCGCAACGTGTTCACGACTTCGCCGTCGTGGATTGCGGAACTGCCGGTCCACTTCATCGTGTGGGCGGTGTTCCTTGCCCTTGCAGCGTCGTTCTCGCGGGGCGCCGAGCTCGGCCTCGACATCCTCGTGCGCCGCCTCCCGCCTCGCGTGCAATGGGCGCTAGACCGGCTCGGCGCCCTGGCGATGCTGGTCATCGCGGCAATGCTGGTCTGGCTCGGGATCGAACTTGTGCAGCGGCAGTACGCCATAGGCGCGGTCACGGCGTCGGCCGCGCGCACGCCACTCTGGCTCATCACCCTGGCCATGCCCTTGGGCTGCGCCATGCTGGCGCTCCATGCGGCGGCGCGGCTGGCGGGACGCGAGCGCTTTAAGCCGGCGGATGAGGCTCTGCCGATCGAATGATCGCCGCCACCACAGTCTGCCTGCTGCTGGTTCTGCTGTTCTCGGGCGTGCCAGTGGCGTTCGCGCTGATCGGTAGCTCGCTCGTTGCCGTGCTGGTCTACGCCAGCGACCTGCTGCCGGCGCTGGGAATCTCGGTCATGTCGACCGTCAGCAACTACATATTGATTGCAATCCCGCTCTTCATCCTCGCCGGGGAAATCGCGGTGCGGGGCAGGCTGCTCGACCCGCTCGTCGAGTTGGCGCGGGCGCTGCTCGCTCCAGTTCCGGGCGGAACGGGCGTCGCCACGGTAGGGACGTGCATGTTCTTCGCCGGCATCACCGGCTCGACCGCGGCCGAGGCCGCTGCAGTCGGCACCTTCGGCCTGCCGATGTTGCAGCGCGCCGGCTACCCGAAGCCGTTCTCGACTGCGGTCATCGCCTGCGCATCGACATTCGGCATCCTGATCCCGCCAAGCCTGACGATGATCCTGTTCGGCAGCATCACCCAGGCCCCAGTAGGACCGCTGTTCCTTGCCGGCCTGGTGCCCGGGCTGGTGCTGGGCGTGGCGCTGATGGTCATGGTCGGCGTGATGGGCGCGATTCGCGGCTACGGTATCCGGGAGCGGCTCGACTTGGCGCTCGTGCGCCGGGCGCTGGCACGCTCGGCCTGGATCATCGCCATGCCGATCGTCGTGGTGGGCGGTATCTACTCTGGTTGGGTGACGCCCACCGAGGTCGCCGCGGTCGTGGTCGCCTACGGGCTCGGCGTTGCCGTGCTGGTCTACCGTTCGCTCTCGCTGCGCGACCTCGTCATCGTCTGCCGCAACACGGCCCGGGTCTCGGCGATGCTCTATTTCGTGCTCGTCGGTGCGTCCCTGTTCGGCTTCGTGATGACGGCCGAGGGCGTGCCTCAGCGGATCGTCGAGTGGGTGAGCGCCAGCCACCTCGGCCCGCTCGAGTTCTTGATCATCCTCAACGTGATTCTGCTCGCGATGGGCTGCTTCCTCGACGGCCTGTCGATGCTCGTCATTTCCCTTCCGCTGATCTTCCCGGTCGCTGTCCAAGTCGGCATCGACCCGCTCCACTTGGCCGTGCTCATGACTGTGAACATCGAGATCGGCGTGCTGACACCCCCCGTCGGCATCAACCTGTTCGTGCTGAGCGGGATCTCACGCCTGCGCGTCGAGGAGATCGTGCACGCCATGCTGCCGTTCTACCTGTTCCTCTTGGTGGGGCTGGCCGTCCTCACCTACTTTCCGGCGCTCTCGACTTGGCTGCCCGGAGGGTGATCGACCAACCGACGCGCCAGCATCCACGACAACGAGGAGACATTTCATGAAATTCGCTTTCGCCGGACTCTGCACTGCCATCGTTCTGGCTTCAACACCCGCCGTGCACGCCCAGACGGTCGTCAAGCTCCGGCTCGCCCACGAGCTGCCGATCGCCCACTACGGGCACGTCTACATCGATCGCTGGGCCAAGCTCGTCAAGGAGACGAGCAAAGGCGAAATCGAGGTCAGCGTCTTCCCGGCCGGCCAGCTCTACAAGGACGCCGATGCGGTTCAGGCGCTGTCGACCGGCGGCCTCGACATGCAGCTCGCCGTCGCGTCCTACCTGAGCGTCGTGATTCCACAGGCCCGCATCATCGACCTCCCATATCTCACGCCAACGCCGTACGAACTGCCCGAGCTGCTCGATCCGGCCAAGCCGCTCGGCGCGTACCTCAACGAGCGTGCCAAGGAGAAAGGTCTGAACATCCTCTCGTGGTGGGCCGCGGGTGACGTGATGCTGCTGAACTCACGCGCTCCAATCAACACCGCTGCCGACCTGAAGGGTCTGACGCTTCGCGTAATCGGCGGGGCCCCGGCCGAGGCGACGATCAAGACGCTCGGCGCCGAGCCGATCCACCTCTCGCCGGTCGAGCTGACGACGGCGGTAAGCCAGGGCACGGTGCAAGGCTTCGAGTCGACGTACAGCTTCTGGAAGCTGTTCCCGACGATGAAGTACGGGACCAACGCCGGCACCGTGGCGATGCTCGGCTATGCGGTGATCGCGTCGGATCGGGCGTGGAACAAGCTCTCGCCGGCGCATCGCGGGCTGCTGCAGAAGACGCTCGCCGAAGTGACCGCGGCAGAGATCGCCGGCGTCAAGGAGCTCGACACCACCGATCGCGAGGCGCTCACGAAGCAGGGTCGCCAGATCACCGTGCTGCCGCCGGCCGAGCTCAAGCGCTGGCGCGATGCCGCCGAGCCTGTCTACGCACGCTTCGAGAACGAGATTGGCGCCGACGTGATGAAGCTGCTCGCCGCGCAACGCAAGAAGCCATGACCGACTCCGACCTGCCGCTGGCCGGCTTGCGCGTTCTCGATCTCTCCCGCGCGCTCGCCGGTCCCTTCTGCGCCATGATCCTGGCCGACCTCGGCGCCGATGTCGTCAAGATCGAGCCGACGCCCGACGGCGAGATGATCCGCGGCTGGGGCCCGTTCAAGGACGGCGTCAGCGTCTACTACCTGTCGATCCATCGCAACAAGCGAAGCCTCGCGATTAACTTCCGTGACCCGCGTGGGCTCGACCTGATCCGCGAGCTGGCGACGACCGCGGACGTCGTCGTCGAGAACTTCAAGCCCGGGGCGATGGAAGAGATGTCTCTCGGCTACCCGACCCTGGCAGCGGCCAACCCGAGGCTCGTGTTCGCATCGATCACTGGCTTTGGTCGCGGCGGCCCGTACGAGAACTGGCCCGGCGTCGACCAGATCGCGCAGGGCATGTCGGGCCTCATGAGCCTGACGGGCCAAGCGGAGTCCGGGCCGACGCGCGTCGGCATCCCGATCGGCGACGTGGTGGCCGGAATGTGGGCCGCGCTGGGCATTCAGGCGGCGATCGTCCAGCGCCACACAACCGGCCGCGGCCAGCGCGTCGAGACTTCGCTCTTGGGCGGCCTGCTCGGTCTCCTGAACGTGCAAGGGCAACGCCAGCTGACGCTCGGCGACACCCCCGGCGTGGCCGGCAACCGGCACCCCGTCATCTGCCCCTACGGCACCTTCATAGCGAAGGACGGGCCGTTCAACATGGCCGCCGCGACGGAGGACATGTGGATCAAGCTTTGCAAGCTGCTCGGTCTCGAAGAGATGATCGAGGACCCCGAGTACAAGAGCAACACGGCGCGGATGAAGAACCGCGACGAGCTGACACGGCGCCTGAACGACAAGTTCGCGGCGCGCGGGACGATGGAGTGGACGCGCTCGCTGGTCGAGCTCGGCCTGCCCGCCGGCCCGATCTTCGACCTGAAGCAGGCGTTCAGCGATCCGCACGTGCGCCAGAGCGGAATGATCGAAGCAATCGAGCACGCGACCCTGGGCCGCCTCGAGCTGCTCGCCAGCCCCATCCGCATGGAATCCCTCCACGGTCGCTCGGTTCGCCGCGCGCCGCCGGCGCTCGGGGAAGACACGATGCAGGTGCTGGCCGACTATGGCATCGACTCCGAGCGCGCTGCAGCGCTCGTCGCCGATGCGGTGGTGCAATGTCAATGAAGGAGTGCAAACGATGATTGCCAAGGAACTTGCCTGGGTCGGCCTGGTGTCGAACGACGTCGAAGCCGCGGCGACGGTGTTCGCCACCCACCTCGGCCTGCCACGCACCGACCTCGCCACGGCGGACGGTCCGGTGGCCGTGTTCGGGATCGGGCGCAGCGCGCTCGCGGTTTTCCCGTCCGGCCACTCGATGGTGGGCGGCGATGCGAAGCCGGGGGTGCATCACATCGCGCTGGGAGTGGACGACCTCGGCGAGGCGACGCGCATGGCGGCCGAAGCCAACATCGCCGCCGCCGGCGCGCCCGGGAAGGGTCTTGGGGCCGCGCGATGCGTCATGCTGGACCGCGATGCGACCCTGGGCGTGCGCACCTACTTGTCGGAGCCGATCGCGGTCGCCCGCCACGAAGCCGGCATCCTCGAGCGCATCGACCATCTCGGCGTTGCCAGCATCGACGTGGCGCAGGACGAGCAGGTGTTCTCGCGCAGCCTCGGCTTTGCGGTCGAGAGCCGCCAGACCGACATGGAAGTGACGATGGCGGTCGAGAGCTTTACCTCCGACAAGTACGGCGTCGTCTATCACAGCCGCGAGCCGGAGCCGGTCGGTGGACTGCGTGTCTGCTTCATCACCGTCGGCGACGCCGACCTCGAGTTCCTTGCCAACTTCAACCCGCGGCAGGGCGCTCAGGTCGAGCACGGGGCGCCTGGCAACACGAAGCAGGATCAGGGCGCGATCACCCGCTTCGTCAGCGGCCGCGGGCGCGGGCTTCATCACATCGCGCTCAAGGCAAGCGACATCAACGCAACGCTGGCGAAGCTTGAGGCCGCCGGCCTGCCGATGATCGATACCCGGGGCCGGCCGGGCTCTCGGCGCGCGCTGATCGGCTTCGTCCATCCGAAGGCCCTGGGCGGCATCCTCATGCACATCGTCGAGCGGCCCTGACATGCTGGTACTTTCATCTCGCGAGGGCAGCACCCTCCTGCTGACGTTCAATCGGCCCGATGCCGGCAACGCCATGAGTGTCGAACTTGCGCTCGAACTCAAGGCGGCCCTGGCCGTCTGTCGCGAGGACGCATCGATCCGCAGCGTCGTGGTCACCGGCGCGGGCGACCGTTACTTTTGCACCGGCGGTGACGTCAAGCGCTACGCCAAACTCGACGATGCGGCCGAGCTGAATCAGGCGTTCGATACCGTGCGTGATCTGCTCGACGAGATCGAGGCGCTCGAGCAGCCGGTCTTCGCTGCGCTCAACGGCTTCACCGTCGGAGGCGGCACTGAATTCGCTCTCGCGTGCGACCTTCGGTTCGCGGCGCGCTCAGTGCAAATGGGGCTGCCTCATGTTCGACTCGGACTCATTCCAGGCTGGGATGGCACGGCGCGCCTGGTCGAGCTGGTCGGGCGCGCCCACGCAATGCGGCTGATGCTCTCGGGCGAGCGCATCACCGCGGACGAGGCACTCCGCATTGGTCTCGTCAATCAGGTCACGGACGACGGTCGTTGCGTCGAGGTGGCTCTCGCCTTCGCCGCGAAGCTGGATGTGGCCGCGCCGCTCGCAATCGGCGCGGCCAAGCGCACCGTCCTCGAATCGTTACGCTGCGAAAGGTCCCTTGCCCGCCGCCTCGGCCGAGAACGCTTCGCCGAACTGTGGTTCACCGAAGACCACAAGGAGGCCGAGCTGGCCTTTGCGCAGAAGCGCACGCCGCGTTTCTCGTAGCACCAGGAAGCTCATCGAGTCGTTTGCGACGCAAAACGACTAGTTCACTTCCGAACCAGTTATTTGGCAATCCTGCCGCCAATCGCAGGTTCGTAGGCTGACGAAGGTCCGCTCGTCGCCGGGGCGTGCGGACACTTTCGACCCATCTGCGACATCCGCTGCCACCGGTTCATCGCCTCGAAGCAGTCGCTCGAAAGGCAGCCTGCCAGTCACGCTGGATCGCAGCGATCGCCACGCCGGCGCCCGCGACAAGAACGTTTCGGCGGTGCCGAAGCCGATGCCCCGCGTGCCGCCGGTGACGAGCGCGACCTTGCCTTCCAGCGGAGAAGGGCGGGCCGGGCTCACCGGCGGCGGGGGAACGACTTGACCGGACGTGGTCCGCTCACGCCTGGACGACAGGGTTCTCGATGCGACCTATGCCTTCGACCTCGACCTTCAGCACGTCGCCCCCCTTCAGGAAGATGTTGCGGAAGCCGCCAACCCCGAATGGCGTGCCGGTCGAGATCACGTCTCCGGGACGCAAGGTCACGCGCGCCGAGAGGTATTCGATCAGCTCGTAGGTCGAGAACACCATCATCGAGGTCTCGCCGTCCTGCATCAACTCGTCGTTGAGCCAAGTCTTAAGCTTCAGCTTGTGGATGTCGCCGACGCCCTTCATAGGAACGAGGCCCGGGCCGACCGGCGTCGACTTGTCGAGGGCCTTCGACGACAGCCAGTCGACGATCCGGTTCTTGCCCAGCATCACCCACTGCAGGTCGCGCGCCGTCAGGTCGTTGAGGATCGTGACGCCGGCGACGTACTGATGCGCATCTTCTTTAGCGACGCGGGTCGCGGCGCGGCCGATCACCACGGCGAGTTCGCCCTCGTAGTCCATCTGCGACGAGATCGCGGGCAGCCGGATCGCTTCCTGTGGCCCCACCAGCGCCGTCGTCGGCTTCATGAAGATCACCGGCGTAGCCGGCACGTCGAGCCCGGCCTCGATCGCGTGCTTCTTGTAGTTGGCTCCGACTAGGTACACATGGGCGGCGTCGTCCACCGGCGGGCCGATCTGCACGTTGTTCGGCGAGACCACCGCGAAGGCGCCGGGCTTGATCAACGATTCATCCCAGCCGTCAGGATGGGCCTCGAGAAACGCCCGTACGGTGGCGTAACGCGCGCTCAGGTCGTGGATGGCATCGCCTTGCCGCATGCCGAGCTTGAACGCGCCGCCCGCCTTCTCGCTGAACCTGATGAGCATCATGATGGACTCCGGGATCCGATTATTTGAATTCGATTGACAGCGTCGGCCGCGGCGCGCCGGTCATCGCGACCTGCACGTCGACTAGGCCGCCGCACTCGGCGCAGCAAAGCTGCCGCAGCTTGAAGCGGCCCCGGTCGTAATCCTCGCCGCGCACCGCCCCGGCATGCTGGAGCATATCGTTCACCTCGAGCAGGTGCGGCAGCACGTCCTCGCCGGTCCCGCAGTGCCGATGGCCGCAGTGGCCGCAGGCGACCACGTTCCTGTCGAGGTCGAGCTCGAAGCTGTCGGCGTACCGGTGCCGGCCGCGCCCGGAGAAGCGCAGCTCGCCTTCGGTCGGCTTCAGTCCGCGCTGCAGGCGTGCCTTGCGCAGCCCGAGGCGGCTCTGTTCCGTCGCCTTGGCATCCAGCGTCGAGTCGGCGCGCAGCCTGACGCCGTAGATCCCGGCCGCGGCCTCGGCCGAAATCACGCCGCGCAGCGCATCGTCGGCGACTGTCGCCGGGTCGCGCGTCAGCGGGTCGCCGTAGCCGCCGCCGGCCTGCCAGCTGTGGAACCACACGTCGCCTTCGGCCATCGGCGAGCGCTCGTGCTTGCAGCAGAGGATCTCGACCTGGCCGTCGATGGCCTCCAGGCTCGATGGCAGCGCCTGACGGCGCTTCAGGCGATCGACGAGATCCGTCCGCACGACGCGCGCGACACGAATCGACGCGCCCGGCATTCCGCCAGCGATGCCGATCGCGTTCGGCATCTCCGCACCGGTGCCGGCGAACAGCCCCTCGAGGCCGAGACCCGGCGCTTCGTAGCTCATGTAGGCCAGCTCGCCGGAGCGACCGCCGCGGAAACGTCCGGGACCGCCGGAATCTCGCAGGTGCCGGCGGAACAGATACAGCACCGGGTATTCGGCTTCCTGGTCCTCGATGTTTGGCATGTTCGGCGTCGTGTTGAAGACGATGCCCGCGGTGTCGACGCCGTCCGCATAGGTGCGCGCGCCGCCGCCGCCGCCGAAGTGGCTCATCTCGGTCGCGGCGAACGGGAAGCCGTGCTGGCTGGTGCCGGCGAAGATCGGTGCCATCGACGTGCCCGACCAGACCGCCATCGCCTGGTCCTTGTACTTGTCGCTGGCCAGCAGCAGCTGCGACAGGCAGCGCCAGGCGGCGTCGATCGTCACGATCACGGCCGAGATGGTCGCCATCGCGCACGGCGCCGGATAGGCGCAATTGTTGACCGTGCCCTTTTCGGAGACGATGTCGAGGCAGTCGCGGACGCCGCGGTTCCACGGGATGTCCCAGCACAGGTTGATGTACACCGACGACAGCACCGCGGCCTGCAGGCCGGCGTAGGTGCAGTTGATCAGGCCGCGTGCGTTCGGGCTGCTGCCAGTGAAGTCGAACGTGAGCCGGCTCCCGGCTTTCGTCATCGTGCAGACGATCTTGTAGATGTCGGGTCGATGGCCGTCGTGGTCGATGTGCTGCACCTCCCGCCACACGCCGTCGGGCAGCTCGGCCAGCCGCTGGCCCAGCTTGGTGCCTGCATAGTCGATCGACTGACGCATCACGGACTTCACCGCGTCGATGCCCCAAGTCTGGATCAGCTCGAGCACGCGCTGGCGTCCCGAATTGAGCGACGCGATCTGGCCCTTGACGTCGAGCCCGACCAGCGGGTCGCGCACCTGGTTGATGATCCAGGCCAGCACGTCCTCGCGCACCTGGCCCGCGTCGACGAGCTTCGTCGGCGGCATGCGCAAGCCTTCCTGGTGGATGTCGACGGCCTTGATCGAGAAGCCGCCAGGATCGGTGCCGCCGGTGTCGAGCTGGTGGCCGGATGCGCCGACCCAGGCGACCAGCTCGCCTTCGTAGAAGACCGGCGCGACGGTCGCGAAATCGGGCGCGTGGATCGCACCGAGATAAGGGTCGTTGCAGATGAAGATGTCGCCGTCGCGGATGCCGACCGCTGGGCCGGTCAGGCGCAGCGTGCTGTCGACGATCAACGGCAGCACGTTGCCCTGCGTGACGATGTAAGGGCCGACGGCAACCAGTCCGCCGTCGGGCAGCATGATCGCCGAGGCCGCGTCGTTGCCGGTGATCAGCACGTTCGAGCCGGAGCAGCGCATGTACTGGATCCCCATCTCCTCGGCGATGCTGAGGAGCCGGTGGTTCAGCACCTCGAAGGCCGCCGGGTCGAGATCGCTGTGGACATGCTCACGCATGGGATGTCCTTCCCTTGCCGTTGGCCAGCAAGATGTGGGTGTGCCGGTAAGCGTCGATGCGTGCGGTCTGGCCGTCGAGCACGACGATCGTGGTGCCGGGATGCTCGATCACAGCGGGTCCCGGGATGGTGTTGCCGGGCTGCAGCGCGAGGCCGTCGTGGACCGGCGTCGGCAGCATCGCGCGGCGCCGCGGGCAGTAGACCGGCCGCTCACCGATCGGCGCCGGCTGCGCGCCCGGCGGATAAATCGCCTCGGGCGGCTGCTCGACCACGCCGACCGCGTCGATGCCGAAATTGACGAGCTCGATGCCGGCGTCGGCGAGGCCCGTGCCGCGCCCGAACAGGCGCTCGTACTCCTGCTCGAACGCGCGCGCCACGCCCTGCACCTTGGCGTCGTCCAGCGTCGCCGGCACCGGCACGCGGACGTGGTGAACCTGGCGCCGGAATCGGGCCTCGACCCAGCGGTGGAAGCGCCGCTGCGCCGGCGACACGTCGGCGCCGTCGAGCTGCACCAACTGGGCCGCCTCCATCGTCGCGTAGATGCGCTCGAGCCGCTCTGCCGGCGCCGGCAGCACGAGGGGCTCGGAATGCGTCAGGCTGAAGCGCACGTCGGAGCGCGCCGCCCCGTAGGCCGAATGAACCGTCGCGTGGAACGGCACGATGATCTCGGCGACGCCGGCCTCGACGCCGTACGACGCCGCATGCACCGGACCGGCCCCGCCGTACGCCATCATCACGAAGTCGGCCGGATCGTGGCCGCGCTCGATCGTCGACTTGCGGATCAGGTCGGCCATCTGGCTGTCGATCACCTGCCGGATGCCGGCAGCGGCGGCGAGGACGTCGCCGCCGAACAGCGGGCGCGCGATCTTCTCGTCGATCGCGGCACGGGCGCGGTCGGGATGCAGCGGCATCCGGCCGCCGAGGAAGCGGTCCGGCGCGACATAGCCGAGCACGACATCGGCGTCGGTGGCGGTGGGCTCGGTGCCGCCGAGCCCGTAGCAGGCCGGGCCCGGATTCGCCGACGCGCTCTGCGGCCCGATGCGCAGCCGCGAGCCGTCGACCCAGGCGATCGAGCCCCCGCCGGCACCGATCGAGCCGACGTCGATCATCGGTAGCCGAAGTTGGTACTGGTTGAGGACGGTTTCGCGGCTGTAGCCCCATTCGCCGTTCTGCACGATCGCGACCTTGAAGGTCGTGCCGCCAACGTCGGTCGCGATCACGTTCGGCGAGCCGAGCTGGCGCGCGATCTGCGCCGCACCGACGACACCGGCCGCAGGGCCCGACTCGATGGTGAAGATCGGCACCGTCTGCGCCGCGGTGGCGACGCCGCCGTTGGCCTGGACGATCAGCAGCTTCTGCTTCAGGCCGGCCTCGGCGAGCGCGCCTTCGAGGCGACGCAGGTACCGCTCGATCACCGGGCCGACGTAGGCGTTGAAGAGCGCGGTGGCGCTGCGCTCGTATTCGCCGATGACCGGTGCGACCTCGGCCGACAGCGACAGGTAGACGCCCGGTAGCTCCTCGCTCAGGATCTCGCGGACGCGTTTCTCGTGCGCCGCGTTCTGGTGCGAGAACAGGAACGCCACGGCCACCGCCTGGTAGGCGCGCTCGCGCAGGCGCCCGGCGATCGCGCGCACGCCGGCCTCGTCGAGCGGCACGACTTCCCGACCCTGATAGTCCATCCGCTCGTCGACTTCGAAGATGTCGCGCTCGTCGACCAGCAGCCGCGGCTTCTGGGTGTTGCGGTAGTGGTGGCGCTCGAACACGCTCAGGCCGGCGACGCGGCCGGTCGCCCGCATGATCATCAGCGTGTCGCCGAAGCCGCGCGTCGTCAGCACCGCGGTGCGCGCGCCGGCATAGGCGAAGATGGCGTTGGTCGACTGCGTCGTCGCGTGGACCATGCGCCCGGTGCCGCGCAGCAGCGCGCCCACGTCGACGCCGACCGCACGCGCCGCATCGGCCAGGCCGTCGAAGACGCCGCGCTGCAGGTCGTCGGGCGTCGTCAGGGCTTTGCCGCTGTACGTGCGGCCGTCGTCGCCGTCGATCACGACCACGTCGGTGAACGTGCCGCCGATGTCTACCGCCACGGTGTGCATCTCGCCTCGATCCTTGATACTGATGCGGCAGTGTAGAAATTGCGCAGGAAATGAAAAGCACCGTTTTGGCGGCTCAGCGTTGCGCAAAGCGAAACGGTCGGACGGCTTTGCGCCTCGTTGCCGAGGCGGTCCGCGTCCGTTCGAATTTGGGCAACACTGTCGCGCGCAAAAAGCTCTATCCCGAACATTTGCCCTGTTACTACACTGCGTCTCTAGGCAGCCGCATGGTCCCAACCTGAAAGGGATTCCCCGATGATCCGCTCCAATCTCCTCCTGACGATCGCGGCGTTCACGCTGGCTGCGCTCGGCGCCACGGCAGCCCGGGCCGAGCCGCTGACGCTGCGCTTCGCGATGATCACCGCCGAGAGCTTCCCCTACATGGACGGGGCGAAGAAATTCAAGGAGCTGGTCGAAGCCCGCTCCAAGGGTGACATCAAGGTCCTGCTGTACCCGGGCGGCCAGCTCGGCGACGAGCGCCAGATCAACCAGGCGGTGCTCGAGGGCTCGGTCCAGATTGGCGTCGGCGCCGGCGCGATGGCGACGCTCGCCCCGGTCTACAACGTCGTCCAGCTGCCGTTCCTGATCCGCGGGCAGAAGCACATGACTGCGATCGCGGAAGGCCCGGTCGGCGAGAAGCTCGCGCAGCGGATCGAGCAGCAGGCCGGCCTGAAGACGCTGGCCTGGTTCAGCACCGGCGACAGCGCCATCGAGACGGTGAAGAAGCCGGTGACGACGCCGGCCGATCTCGCCGGCGTCAAGCTGCGCGTGATCGAGGCGCCGGTCCTCGTCGAGGCAATGCGCGCCATTGGCGCGAGCCCGACTCCGATGGCCTATCTCGAGGTCTACACCGGCATGAAGCAGGGCATCATCGACGGCGCCCATCTGGACGTTCTGTCGGTCGATGTGCTCAAGGTCGGCGAGGTCATCAAGTACATGACCGACTGGGAGCAGGCCACGTTTCTGTCGGAGCCGCGGCCGGTGATCATGAGCGCGAAGTTCTTCAACGGGCTGTCGCCGGATCGGCAGAAGCTGATCCACGAAGCGATGCTCGAGGCCGCGGTGCTCGAGCGCAAGGTCTTCCTCGACAAGATGGGCACCATCCGGGCCAAGCTGCTCGCCGACGGCGTGAAGATCAACAAGATCGATGTCCCGGCGTTCGTCGCGCTGGTGCAGCCGGTGTGGCAGAAGTACGCCGCCCAGCTGAAGGCCGAGGACCTGCTCGCCGAAATCCAGGCGCTGGCGAAGTAGGCGTCGCCGGCGAGCGTCACGAGCCGCGGCCATGCGGGCGCTGCTGGATCTGCTGATCGAGAAGGTCGGCACCTTCATCGCCGCGGCGACCTTGACGGTGGCGCTCGCCGTGATGGCGGCGCAGGTCGTAGCCCGCTATTTCCTTTCCGACAGCCTGATCTGGTCCGAGGAAGTGGCGCGCTACGCGCTGATCTGGAGCTCGATGATCGGGGCCGCCGTCGCCTATCGCCACGGCGCGCACGTGGCCGTGACCGACGTCGTGGCTCGATTGCCGAGGGCGCTGCAGGCGCTCTGCGTGCGTGCCGTCCACCTTCTGATCCTCGGCTTCGCAAGCGTCCTCGGCTGGCAGAGCTGGACGCTGACGCTCCGCTCGTTCGCCCGCCACGAGACGACGGCGGCACTGCAGTTCGACATCGCCTGGGTCCAGCTCGCGCTCGCGGTCGGTGCCCTGCTGATCGCCATCGTCGCGCTCGAAGCGATCTGGCGCGGCCCGCCCCTCTCGTCCGGAGTGTCATCGGTTTGACCACCCTCGGCCTCTGGTTCTTCGGCCTGCTATTCCTCGGCGTCCCGATCGCCTTCGTCCTCGGGATCGCGGCGACGGTCTACCTCACCACGGTCGGCGCGCTGCCGCTGTCGGCCATTCCGCAGCGCTTCTTCGCGGGGCTCGACCAGTTCGTGCTGATGAGCATCCCGTTCTTCATCCTCTCCGGCGCGTTGATGAACGAGGCCAAGCTCACCGGCAAGCTGGTGCAGTTCGCGAATCACCTGGTCGGCCGCTGGCGCGGCGGTCTCGCCCAGGTGAACATTTTGACCAGCATGTTCTTCGGCGGCATCACCGGAGCCGCCACGGCGGACGTCGCGGCGATCGGCCCGATCCTCATCCCGGCGATGGAGAAACAGGGCTACAGCCGCGAGTTCGCCACCGCCGTCACCGTCGCCGGCTCGCTGTGCGGGCCGTTGATTCCGCCGAGCATTCCGATGCTGGTCTACGGCGTGTCGTCGGGCACCTCGATCGGCGCGCTATTCCTGGCCGGCGCGACGCCCGGCGTCGCGGTCGGCCTGGCGCTGCTGGCGCTGAACCGCTTCCTGCTGCGCAACAAGCCGGTGCAGGACGCGCCGATGGAAGGCGTCACCTGGACGGTGCGCCGGCGCGACTTCATCGCCAGCTTCCGGCTCGCACTGGTGGCCTTGCTGATGCCGCTCATCATCGTCGGCGGCGTCGTCGGCGGCGTCACGACGCCGACCGAGGCCTCGGTGGTGGCTGTGCTGTATGCCGCGGTCGTCGGTTTCTCGACCCGCCAGCTCTCGTTCCGCGTGATGTGGAAGATGATCGGCGCCGCCGCGCTGATGTCGGCGACCATCATGCTGATCGTCGCGGCGGCCAACCTGCTCGGCTGGGTGCTCGCCTTCGAGCAGGTGCCGCAGGCGGTGGCCAGCGCCTTCCTCGCGCTCACCGACAAGGGCTGGGTGTTCCTGCTGCTGGTGGTGGTGCTGCTGCTGATCGTCGGACTGTTCCTCGAGACGTCCGGCGCGATCATCATCCTCGCGCCGGTCCTGTTTCCGGCGGCCAAGGCTTACGGCTACGACGGCGTGCACTTCGGCGTCGTCATGGTGTTCGGCCTGGTCATCGGCCTGATGACGCCGCCGGTGGGCCTGTGCCTGTTCATCGGCAGCAGCATCGGCCGGGTGACGGTGATGCAGCTCACCCGGGCGCTGATCCCGTTCATCGCCGTGATCCTGCTCGTCTACCTCGTCTTCGTCTTCGTGCCGATCGCATCGCTGTGGCTGCCCAACCTGCTGATGAAGTAACCCCATGAGCCGCACCGTCGTCCCCACCGACCTGCTGATGCAGCCGATCGCGCAGTTCTCGTTCGGCATGCGCGCCGGCGACATCGTCCGCATCGGCGCCACGGCCGGCACCGATGCCGCGCGCCGGCTGATCGGCAGCTCGCCGGGTCTCGTCGACGTATCGGCGCAGACCGCGCAGATGCTGGTCAACTTCGAGATCTCGCTGAAGCTGCTGGGCGCAGCGCCCGAGGATGTCGTGCAGATCCGGACCTGGCTGAACGACTGGCGCGATCGGGCGCGCTTCGAAGCCGCCGTGCAGAAGCAGTGGCCGCAGGTGGCAGCCTGCCACAGCATCATTGGCAGTGCCGGCTTCCCGATTCCGCAGGCCGCCGTCGAGGCGGAGCTCGTCGCCATCGTCGGCAAAGGCCGCAGCGCGCTGAATTCGCCGCGCCTGGGGGGCGCCGCGGCGGCGGCCGGCGCGAACGCCGGCGTGCGCGCCGGTGCGCATCACTTCTGCACCGTCGGTCCCGCCGACGACGCGCTGCCTTCCGATCCCGCGGCGCGCGCGCGAAGCTGCCTCGACCGGCTCGAAGTCGCACTCGACGCGGCCGGCTTGCAAGCGCGCGACCTCGTGATGCTGAACGTGAACATCAGCGACCTGCGCCTGCTGCCGGTCCTCGACCGCGTGCTGCGCGACCGCCTGCGGCCGCCGTATCCGGCGCGCACGGTCTCGGGCACCAGCCTGCCGGATCCGCGCTGGCTGTTCGCGGTGGACGCGATCGCGATCGCCGGCGGCGGCAAGCCGATCGGTCACGATCCGAACGCAGCCGGCGCGCCGGCATCCGCCGCGATGCTCGCCGGCGACGAGCTCTTCATCGGCGGGGTCCTCGGCGCGACGGCGGGCGCGGCCCGGATCGAGTCGGTGCAGGATCAGACGCAGGACGCGTGGCGCCGCATTGACGGACTGCTCGCCGCCGCCGGCATGACGGCCGACGATGTGCTGCACACGACCAACACGCTGACCGACTGGCGCTCCTACGTCGACTTCAACGCCGCGTACGGCACACATGTGAGCGCGCCGTATCCGCCGCGCGCCACCGTGGTCGCCGCGCTGGCTGAGGAGCCGGCCCGCGTGATGATCGAAGTGCACGCGCATCGCGGCGCGCGCGACGGCCGCTTCATCGGCTACATGCCGCCGGGATCGGCCCCCACTCCCTGATCAGAGCACGAACTCGCGCTGCACTGCGCGGGTGTCGAGCTCGTACTCGAGCCCGATTACCGGGGGGCGCGCGAAATGCCAGGTCAGCCCTGCCGCGATCGCGCCGCGCGCGGCCATCTCCTGCTCGAGGATCGGCCAGGTGTCGTGCACCGTGTAGAGCTGCAGCGCGGTGCTGTCGTTCCAGCCGAAGCCGAGCGCCCCCATGCGCCGCTCCATCTCGCCGAGCGTCCAGCGCGCCTTCTCGAGGATACCTTTCGGCGAGACGTCGCCGGCGGCGATCGCGTGGTCGCGATAGCCCGGGCGGCCCTCAGGCGCCTCGGCGCTGCCCGCGACGACGAAGGTCCCGCGCCCGGTCGTGGCGGCCGGCACGGTGTACGAGAACGCGTGGATGCTCGGCTCCGCCGGAGCCGATGTGGCCGGGCTCACGTTGCTGCGGGCGACCGGATTCACGTCGTCGCGGTACACGCGCCAGGCCTTCAGTTGCTCGACATAGACCTGGTTGAAGGCCGAGAACCCGGCCTCCGAGACGGGAACCGGCGAGCGCAGCTCGCAGGCGCAGAAAGCCGTGAGCGGCCTGCCGCGGGCCTCGAGCCGCGCCTGGATCGCCCCGAAGCCTTCGCGCAGCGGCAGCGGCCGGAAGAAGCGCACGCGTTCGATCTCGAACCCGGGCTCGGCCGCGACACCGGCCGAATACTGGAAGACGCCGCGGATGAAGCGGTAGTTGCCGTCGGGAAAGGCGAGGACTTCAGCCACGATCGTGTCCTTTGAAATTGAAACGCCGGGGCGGTCGAGTCATCGGGCAGCCTTGGCGGAGCGGCTGCTCTGGACCGCGCTCATGCGGCGCGTCAGGTCAGCCAGGAATTGGAGCGCGGCCTGCGACAGGAACTTGTCCTTGCGCACCAGCAGCACCTCGCGGGTGGAAGCCATCAGCGATTCGTTGATCGGGACGGCGCGCAGCTCGTCGCGGCGGATCTCGTGCTCGACGACGAATCGATGGAGGATGGTCGCGAAGGTCGGCGAGCCCTTCACCAGGGTCTTCACCGCCTCGATCGAATTCGTCTCGACCGCGGGGATCGCGTGGATGCCGGCCGTTGCGATCGCGCGGTCGAACGTCTGCCGCAGGCCGAAGGAGGCATTGGGCAAGACCAGCGGATGCTTGACGACCTCGGCGATCTCGATGCTGCGCTTGCGCGCGATCGGGTGATCCGTCCGCACGACGGCGCACAGCGGCTGCACGACGGCCTGGACGAAGCGCAGCTCGCGCAGCTTCTGCGGCTCGAACGCGACGCCGATCTCGACCTCGCCCGACAGCACCGCATCCACCACGGCGCGCGAGCTGAGCACCTGGAGCGAGACGCTGACGTTGGCGTGCGCCTGCTGGAAGGCGACGATGCACTGCGACAGCAGGCTGGTCGCGACGCCTTCGACCGACGCGATGCTGACCTGGCCGGTGCGCAGCTCCTGGAGGTCGTCGATCGCGCCGATCATCTCGTTGATACGGAACAGCGACTGCTGCGAGAAGCTAAGCAGCAGCGCGCCCGACGGCGTCACCGTGACGCCGCGCGCGCGGCGCTCGAGCAGCTGGGTGCCGAGCAGCTTCTCAAGTTGCGCGATCGACCGCGTCAGCGCGCTCGGCGATACGTACAACGCTTCGGCCGCGCGCCGAATCGAGCCGGCCGACGCCGCTTCCCTGAAGTAGCGCACCGACGAGGCTTCGAGCAGGACGGTCTTGGTTCGAATGCTCGTCATGGCATCAGCCAGCGGCCGCCGCTGCGTGGATGCGCCCGAGGAAGACGTCCTGCACGGCGGTCGACCCTTGCAGCGCCTTCGAATCGCCGGTCAGCGCGACCGTGCCTTCGCGCAGCACGTAGGCCCGATGGCTCAAGGCCAGCGCCTGCTCGACGTTCTGCTCGATCAGGACGACCGCGACGCCGTCGCCGTTGACGGCGCGCAGCACCGCGGCGACCTCGTCGCGCATGTGCGGCGACAGGCCGATGAAGGGCTCGTCGACGAGCAGCAGCTTCGGCGCGCTCATCAGGCCGCGGCCGATCGCGCACATCTGCTGCTCGCCGCCCGACAGCAGCCGGGCCGTCTGCGCGCGCCGCTCCTTCAGGCGCGGGAACAGCCGGTACGCGCGCTCGAGCCCGCGCTCGACCTGCTCGCGGCTGCCGTGCGGCCCGCAGCCGAGCTGTAGGTTCTCGAGCACGGTCATGTAGGGAAAGAGGCGGTGCCGCTCGAGCACATGCGAGATGCCGAGCGCGAGCCGACGGTGCGCGGGTAGCGCATGCAGCGCCGTGCCGTCGAACCGGATCTCGCCGCTCCAGACGCGCACGAGCCCCGAGATGCTGTTCATCAGCGTGCTCTTGCCCGAGCCATTTGGGCCCATTAGCGCCACCACTTCCGCGTCGCCGACACGGATCGACGTGTCCCAGAGCACCTGGGTGCCGCCGTAGCCGGCCGAGACGCGCGCGACTTCAAGCATGCGTGGCCGCCGGTTCGTCGAGGCCGAGGTAGGCGCGGACGACGCGCGGATCGCTCGTCACCTCGGCCGCCGTGCCTTCGGTCACCGTCCGGCCGAAGTTCATCGCGATCAGGCGATCGACCAGCTGGTGCACGGCCTCGAGGTTGTGCTCGATCAGGAACACGGTGACGCCGGCGGCACGGATGCGCTTCAGCAGCTCGACGAGCGAGGCCACTGCGGCGAAGTCGACGCCGCCGAACGGCTCGTCGAGCATCAGCAGGCGCGGACCGGACGCGAGTGCGCGCGCAATCTCGAGCCGCTTGCGCTGGCCGGTGCTGGCGCCGCTCGATGGCGTCGCCTGCTTGTCGGCGAGGCCGACGAGATCGAGGCAGCGCATCGCTTCCACGCGCGCCGAGCGCACGTCGCGCAGCCGGGCGAGCGCGCCCACCGCGACGTTCTCGACGAAGCTCATCGACGCGAATGGCCGCGAGGTCTGGAACGTCTTCACCAGGCCCGCCCGCGCGATGCGTTGCGGCGCCCAGCCGGTGATGTCGGTGCCGTCGAGCACGATCGAGCCCTGGTCGGGTTCGAGGCTGCCGGCGATCACGTTGAACAGCGTCGTCTTGCCAGCGCCGTTCGGGCCGATCACGCCGGTGATCGAGCTTTCCCGGAGGTCGAAGCCGACGTCGTCGAGCGCCTGCAGTCCGCCGAAGGCCAGCGAGGCGCCGCGCACGGACAGCAGCGTCTTCACGCGGCGTCGCCCTCGACGATCCGGATCTCAATCGACTCGCCGCCGCGGCGCCAGACGCGCTCGCCGATCTCGAGCATCAGGTCCCACTGCGACTCGTCGATGTGGGCGAAGACGTTGACGGCCGATTCGCCGCGCCACTCACGCACGATCTCGTTGCCATAGAACATGCCGATCGCCTCGAAGCCGGTCTGGTCGTAGCCGTCGGCCCACTCGAAGAAGTAGATGACGTCGCCGATGCCGGCGCGGATGCTCTGACATTCGCGCGGCGGCTTCTCCGCGAGCTGCACCGGGACGAAGATCTCGCGGCCCGACCAGCGCGCCTGGAACACCGTCTTGTTCAACGGCAGGTCGCGCGTGACGCAGGCGATGGTCTTCGCGGCCTTGTCGATCAGCTTGGCGCGCAGCGTGCCGCCGCGTTCGAACTTGAATTGGAGATAGGTCACGGCTGGGTTCCCTGGTTGGCTTTCAACGGCGGCGTGCCGGGGGAGGGGGATCGGAACAGGCTCATCAGTCCTTCGGGGCGGAAGACGGCGACGATCATGATCATCATGCCGTAGACCAGCAGGTCCACGTTGCGGCCGCTGCCCGAGAACATCACGCGCGAATACTCCGACAGCGGTAGCAGGATGGCCGCGCCGACGATCGGGCCGGCGACGGTGCCGGCGCCGCCGAGGATCACGATCAGCGCCATCAGCACCGAGAGCGCCAGCGAGAGCACGCTGGCCGGGTCGATGTAGAGCACGTACTGCGCGTAAAAGACGCCGCAGGCGCCGACCAGGCCGGCGCTCAGCGCCATCGCGACGAGCTTGTAGCGGATGGTCGAGAAGCCGAGGCTCGCCGCCGCTTCCTCGTCGTCGCGAATGGCCTGCAGGACGATCCCGAAACGCGACCGCTGCATCAGCCAGATGGCGACCGTCACCACCACCAGCATCGCCAGCGCGATGTAGTAGTAGCCGGTCTTGTCGCGATGGAACTGGAAGTGCTTCATGCCTTCGGAGGCCATCGGCACCTGCAGGCCGAGCGCGCCGCCGACCCCGTCCCACCCGGTGACGAGCTGCTGCGCCGATTCGGCGACGACCAGCGTCGCGATCACAAAGTAGTGGCCGCGCAGGCGAAAGCACGGAATGCTGATCAGCACGCCGAGCGCGGCCGCGCCCGCAGCGCCCGCCACCATGCCGAACCACGGATTGACGCCGAGCTTGATGCCGAGCAGCGTCGACACGTAGGCGCCGACGCCGAAGAAGAGGCCGTGCCCGATCGACGTCTGCCCGGCATAGCCGCCGAGGATGTTCCAGCCGTGCGCGAGCAGCGCGTAGAGGAACAGCAGCGTCAGGAGACGCAGCTCGAACGGCCGGCCTACCAGGGCCGCCGGCGCGGCGAGCAGCACCGCCAGCAACAGCGCCAGCATCAGGCCGAGCGCGATCCGGGAGGGCCGTGCCATCGCGTCGCCTAGGCGCGCCCGAACAGGCCGCGCGGCCGGACCAGCACCACCACCAGGTAGAGCAGGAAGACCGGCACGAACTTCAGCTCGGAGCTGACGAAGAAGCCAGCCAGCACCTGGAGCAGGCCGACCAGGATGCCGGCGACCAGCGCGCCGTGGATCGAGCCGAACCCGCCGAGCGCGACGACCACGTAGGCTAGCAGCACGAAGACCGCGCCGATGCGCGGGAACACCGGATAGAAGTTCGACAGCAGCGAGCCCGCGATGCCGGCGCAGGCCGCGCCGATGCCCCACGCGAGCGCGTACATCAGGTCGACGTCGATCCCGAGCGTCGCCGCGGCCTGGCGATCCTGCGCGGCCGCCCGCAGCGTGCGGCCGATGCGGGTGCGAAAGACCAGGCCGTACAGCAACGCCGTCGCGACCGACGCGCCGACGATGGCCGCGAGCTGCGGCTTCGGCAGCATCAGGCTGCCGATGTTCACGACGCCCGACAGCGCGCTGTTCGGGATCGAGAAGTAGTCAGCGCCCATCACGAACTGGGCGAGCGCCTGCAGGAACACCATCAGGCCGAAGGTGGCGAAGATCTGCGCGTTCATCTTCGCGCCCATCACGCGGCGGATCAGCACGAAGTAGACGCAGACGCCGAAGACGAACATCGCCAGCGCGACGAACGGCAAGGTCACGAGCGGATCGAGCCCCCAGGTGCGCCAGCTCAGGTAGCTCGCGTACATCGCGATCATCAGGAACTCGCCGTGGGCGAAGTTGACGACGTCCATCACGCCGTAGATCAGCGTCAGCCCGATCGCGATCAAGGCGAAGATGAAGCCCATCCCGAGCCCGCTCAGGACGAGCTGCAGCAGCAGCTGTTCAGACACCTGCGGGAGCGGCCGGCGAGCCTAGGGTGCGGGACCCCGCGGCGTCACTTCTGCCAGGCGGGGCGCGGCCAGACGATGGCCGTGGTCGCCTTGTCGGCGGGCCAGACCATCTTCGGCTCGGCGTTCTGCAGTTGCAGGAAGATGGCGCTGGTCAGCGTGTTCTGGCCGGTGGCGTCGAACTTGATGCCGCTCCACGGCATGATCAGCTTGTCGGCTGACAGGTTGGTGGCGGCGAGGGCGTCGCGGATCTTGCCCGGATCGGTGGAGCCGGCGCGGTTGATCGCATCGGCCAGCGTCATCATCGCGGTGAAGGCGCGTGCGGCGGTGCCGTCCATGTCGCGGTTGTAGCGGTCGCGGTACATCTTGGCGACTTGCGCCACCACCGGCATCTTGGCGCCGAGGTCGCGCGACCAGTGGTCGCGGACGAGGAAGTAGTTCGAGTCCTGGCCGAGCGCGTTGCGGAACGCGCCCGAGCCGAAGGCCGCGCCGATCGCCATGATGCCCTGCGGCACGAAGTTGTACTGCTTGTAGGTGCGCGCGAACAGGATCGCCTCGGCGTCGTACGAGGCGTGCATCACCACGTCGGGCTTGGCGGCGATGAGGCGCTGCACCTCGCTGGCGACGTCGGGCGTGCCCTGCTGGTAGGTGATGTCGATCACCTCCTTGAACTCCGGGAACTCGGAGGCGTAGCCGGCCACCGACTGGGCGAACTCCTTGCCCCAGAGCGTGTTCTCGTTGACGACGGCGAAGGTGCGGATCGGCGTCGACGCTCCCTTGTTGCGGTCGCGCAGGAACTGGAAGAAGTCCTTGACCTGCGTCTGCGTCGTCGGCGTGGTCCGGAAGAACATCTTGAAGCCGCGGCCGGTCAGGTTGGTGGCCTCAGACTCGCCGGAGATGTAGGGCACGCCCATCCGCTCGGCGACTTGGCTCGAGGTGGCGGCGACGGAGCTGTGGAAGGCGCCGATCAGCGCGGCCACCTTGCGCTGCACGATCAGCCGCTCGGCCTCGGCCGCGCCAATTTCGGGAGACCCCTGGTGGTCGGCCGCGATCAGCTCGATCTTCGCGTTACCGATGCCGGGCAAACCCTCGCCTGCCGCGAACGGGAGCGCGAGGTCGGGAGTCTTGTTGTTAATGATGTCGACGGCGAGGCGGATCCCGTTGAGGGTGTCCTCGCCGGACTTGGCGACCTGGCCGGACAGGGGGTAAAGAGCGCCGATGCGGACGGGATCTACCGCCATGGCCGAGTGGGCGAAGAGAGCGATTGCCGGGAACAGAAAGGTCTTGATGAAACGGCTGATCTTCATGGGATCCCTCGGTTGCTGGGAACGGGGCCGCAGAGCTGCCATCGCCCAGCGGCTTCATCGATGTTGCTGAAATTGAAGGTCTCGGGCAAGCGCACTTTTTGCAGGACAGCGTTGACGCCAGGGCAACGGCGAAGCCGAACTGGGTCGCCTTCGCTCGGGAGGTTTTCACAAGCTTGGCCCGCGCCACTCCTTCGTTCTCCCGGGTGGCTGCTGCGGGTTTCGAGGACACCTTGTTCAGGTGGAATCTGAAACCTGAGGGGATGTGATACGTGGATTTGGAGGCACTGCGCTTCTTTCTTCTTCTTTTGTGGAATCGCTCTCCGGCGCGGGCGCGCGAAATTAATCTGCGCGCATCAACATGCGCGCCGCAGCCTGCAATATGAGGGCCTGTTGGGTGGGACACCCGCGGCGCTCTGGCTGCCCGGATCGGAGAGCACGCGCTGTCAGCAGTTTTCGCCCGCGTCGCCAAGGGCGCTGGGCTGCAAAACAGTCACTCGTGCTGACCGTGGCGAGCGGCGGCTGACCCTTAGGAACTGTCGTCGACCGATCCGGCGACCGCTGTCTTTAGGTCAGCGGTCGATCGGTCCCCCTGATTGAGCGGTTCATACCGACCCATCAGCGACATCCGCGGTCCTGATCGCCGCGCCACAAAGCCGCCACTCGGGTGAGCCTCTCGGACTCGCCGAGTGCCTCCCGAGGTCCGCAGGAAGTCCCGCAGCTCTGGTTCCCTCCGGTTCTTGACAGCGCCGACCGCACGGCCTTTTCGGCAATGTTTGACACTTGGCCGGCTATGACGGACACTTGTCTATCAAGAAGGACTCTTCCATCATGACCGCTACTACGGTATCTCGAGGCCTGCCGGCCCCGCGTCGCCGTGTTTCTGCTTCTACGGGCGAAGTGGCGCCAGACGTGATCGACGCGGCACAGAGAATCAGCAAAGCCGCCTCGTCGGCGCAACTCGACGCGCTCCTACTCGGCGGGCAGTCGATGCTGCTCATCCAGGCGAAGACCTACGACAGATCGCGCCAATTTCTCGGTGGGACTCAGTTCTCTCGAAATGCGCTGTCGAGCTTGATGGACGTTCATGCAGCCATCATGAAGGGGGTCAAGTACAGCTCGTTGTCGGCACTTCGCGACGCCCTCAGCGGGGTTCAGGAGACTGACTTCGCCAACGTGCTCGGCGTTAGTACCCGAACATTGCGCCGCCAGGCCGAGACGCCAACGAAGCAGATGCCCGCCGACCTCGCGAGCAAGGCCTGGGTTCTCGCCGAAACAATGGCCAAGGCAACCGAGATTTTCGGCGGTAAGAGCCAAGCGGTCGCCTGGATGAACAAGCCCGCGACCGGCCTTGATGGACAGCGGCCCGTCGACCTAATGCGCACGGCTCAAGGCACCGAGCTTGTCAACGACTTCCTTGGCCGCCTCGAGTACGGCGTCTACTCCTGATGGCGATGACACCACTCCCTGCGGCGCTCGCGCCGGCGGGTCCTTTGGTCGCCTGGCGCCTGGACGCTGCCGTTTTCGCGGCCACTTGGGACAGCGGGATTGGGGCGGAGCTCTTCAGCGGCCGGTGGAATCCGAAGGGACTCAAGGTTGTCTATGCTAGCTTCGATCCGTCGACCACGATCCTTGAGTCGGCGGTGCACAAGGGCTTCGACGTCCTCGACACCGTACCTCACGTGCTGACGTCGCTTGAAATCACAGACCCGAGCGGCATCAAAGTCGTCATGCCGGCGGATGTGCCGAATCCGGCGTGGCTCCACAACGGCATTGCGAGCGCGGGCCAGCAAGCCTGGGGCGCCGCGTTACTCGCCGCGACCCCATTCGTGGTGTTCCCAAGCGTGGTGTCGAAGTGCAGCTGGAACATCGTGTTCCGCCCAGACCTCGCAGCAGGCAAATACGCGCTGCGCCACCAGGATCGACTCGTACTCGACACGCGCCTCAATCCGCCGCGGCCGTAGGTCTTCTCCAGCCTGCCGGTGCCTTAAAGCCGCCGTTAGCGAGAATCAGCTCTTGTTTAGGTTTATCCGATATCCGCCTGTGCAGTGCTCCATGGCAGCGAGGCGCCAAGGCTGGAGGGCGGATGTTGGATAAGCCCCAAGGGAGGAAGCCGCGACATGGTCCGCAGCGGGTCCGGTGGGCGCTACGTCGCTATGGGGATTTGGGCAGCGGTGTGGTGCACGGTGATGCGCGTGGGCAAGCTGGATCGCCGACGAACTCGGCTTGAGCTGCGCGGCGCTTAAGCGGTGGCCGTGCCTGAGGTTGCAACGCGGCGTTGCGACGTGGGTTTTGCGCGCGACAGGTCGTGTGCAGCCACGCCGACCCGTGGAGGCGCGTGGTCGGGAGGTGAGCGGGCTGTCGGTTGATGGGACGACTCATGATGAAGGCGGTGCGCGAATCCTTGGACTGCGCATCAACGTCTCGACAACGATCAATGCGGCCCCGCAGTGCCGGCAGACGAAGCTCGGCTCGTTGTGATCGACATTGGCATCGTCAGCCGTGCTCTGCGACGGCGGCACTTGACCCAACAACTCGCGCGCCGCGGCGAGGCTCGCCTTGCGGTTGCCGTTGGCCAGTAAGCCGTAGTGCCGAATGCGATGCAGGCCACTCGGCAGCGTGTGCAGCAGGAAGCGGCGCATGAACTCGGCGGCGCCGAG
>JBDSAB010000114.1:0-4602 GCA_039922395.1 Caldimonas sp. | reverse complement strand
GCCTCTCGCGATCAGCCTTTGCGCGTCGCGCCCAGTTCCGATGCGGCCCGCGCCAGCGCCGTGATGCGGTCCCAGTCGCCCGCAGCGACGGCATCGGCCGGCGTCAGCCAGGACCCGCCAACGCAGACGACGTTGGACAACGCCAGGAACTCCGGCGCCGTTGCCGCGCTGACCCCGCCAGTGGGGCAGAAGCGCACATCGGGAAACGGCCCGCCGAGTGCCTTCAACATCCCGATGCCGCCGGCCTGCTGCGCCGGAAAGAGCTTCAGCTCGGTGTAGCCCGCGGCGCCCGCAGCGATGACGTCGGACGGCGTCATCACGCCCGGCAGCAGCGGCAGTCCGCCGCCACGGGCCGCGGCGGCAAGTTCGCGCGTCAGCCCGGGGCTGACGCCGAACACCGCACCGGCGCGCAAGACGGCCTCGACGTCTTCGGGCCGCGTCAAGGTACCGGCGCCGACGATGGCGCCTTCGACCTCGGCGGCGACGCGCTCGATCGCCTCGAGCGCGACCCGCGTGCGCAAGGTCAGCTCGAGCACCCGCACGCCACCGGCGACGAGCGCCCGGGCCAGCGGCACCGCATCGGCGAGCCGTTCGATCACGATCACCGGAATCACCGGACCGACCTGCATCACCTCGAGTGCGTTCATCGATTTCCTTGTGTGCCGCTGCGCTTGGCGGACGTGCGAACGATCAGACGCGCGCCGGCGGTGAGGTCGGCACGGCCGGGTCCTCGGAACCGTCCGGTCCGGTCGCGAAGACGAAACGGTCGTGCTGTGGCGACGGGGTCGGCGCATGGACCGGCGGTTCGGGCTCGTCAGCGTAGAAACTCATCGCGCCCTCCTCCGCGCCGCGGGCATGGGCACGGAAGCCCGCAAAAAGCTCTCGACCCATGCCGTGATGTGAATCGGCGAGATCGGCCGTCGCCGGCTCGCGCGAATTCCATTCGGTCGCGTCGACGTGCGCTTCGAGCACGCCCTTGTCCGCATCGAGCCGGATGACGTCGCCTTCGCGCACGCGGGCAAGCGGCCCGCCGGCTAGACACTCGGGCGTCACATGGATGGCGGCCGGCACCTTGCCCGAGGCGCCCGACATCCGCCCGTCGGTGACGAGCGCAACGTGAAAGCCCTGGTCCTGCAGCACGCCGAGCGGCGGCGTCAGCTTGTGCAGCTCCGGCATGCCATTCGCCCGCGGGCCCTGGAAGCGCACGACCGCGACGAAGTCGCGGTTCAGCTCGCCGCGCTGGAACGCGGCCATCAGCGCTTCCTGGGTGTGGAAGACAAGGGCCGGCGCCTCGACGACGCGGTGCTCGGGCTTCACGGCCGACGTCTTGATCACCGCGCGGCCGAGGTTGCCGGTGAGCAGCTTGAGCCCGCCGTCGGCGCTGAAAGGCTTGGATGCCGGCGCCAGCACCAGCGGATCGCCGCTCTCGGCGGGCACCGGACTCCAGACCAGCCGCTCGCCGTCGAGCGCCGGGCGCTCGCGATAGCGCGCAAGACCTCCCTCGCCGGCCACCGTCGTCGTGTCGGCGTGCAGCAGGCCGGCATCGATCAATTCGCCGATCACAAAGCCCATGCCGCCGGCCGCATGAAACTGGTTCACATCGGCCTTGCCGTTCGGATAGACGCGCGCCAGCAGCGGCACGCGGTCGGACAGCACTCGAAAGTCTTCCCAGTCGATCGTGATGCCGGCGGCGCGCGCGATCGCGACCAGATGGATCGTGTGATTCGTCGACCCACCGGTGGCGAGCAGGCCGACGATCCCGTTGACGATCGCGCGCTCGTCGACGACATGGCCGATCGGTGTGTACTCGCCGCCCTCGTCGCTGATGGCGACGGCGCGCTGGGCCGCGGCCACCGTCAGCGCATCGCGCAGCGGCGTGTTCGGGTTGACGAATGCGGCGCCCGGCAGGTGCAGGCCCATCACCTCCATCAGCATCTGGTTGCTGTTGGCGGTGCCATAGAAGGTGCAGGTGCCGGGCGCGTGGTACGACTTCTCCTCGGATTCGAGCAGCGCATCGCGCCCGAGCTCGCCCTTTGCAAAACGCTGGCGCACCTGCGCCTTCGCGTCGTTCGAAATGCCGGATGGCATCGGCCCGCCGGGCACGAAGATCACCGGCAGGTGGGAGAACTGCAGGGCGCCGATCAGCAGTCCCGGCACGATCTTGTCGCAGATGCCGAGGCACAGCGCGGCGTCGAACATGTTGTGCGAGAGCGCGACCGCGGTGGCCAGCGCAATGACGTCACGGCTGAAGAGCGAAAGCTCCATGCCGGGTTCGCCCTGCGTCACGCCGTCGCACATCGCCGGTACGCCGCCGGCGAACTGCGCCGATGCACCGACCTCGCGCGCGGCGCGCTTGATGATCTCGGGGAAGCGCTCGAACGGCTGGTGCGCCGACAGCATGTCGTTGTACGACGAGACGATCGCGACGTTCGGCCGGCGTGCCTCGCGCAGCATGATCTTGTCGCCGGCCGGCGCGGCGGCCCAGGCGTGCGCCAGGTTCGTGCAGCCGAGCGCGTTGCGCAGCGGGCCGCGACGGCGCGCCTTCTCAAGGCGCTCGAGGTAGGCGCTGCGGTCGGCCGCGCTGCGGCGGCGGATGCGGTCGGTGACCGTGGCCAGAGTGCGATCGATCGTCATCGTGCAAAACCCTCCGAATCGATTTGCCGGAGCAGCCGGCGTGCCGTGGCGAGGTTGGTCGCGCAGGCCACATCATGAACGTCGCAGGCGCGAACCAGCGCATGGATGTCGGGCTCGTGGGGTTGCGGCGTCATCGGGTCGCGCAGGAAGATCACCATCTGGACCTCGCCGACCGAGAGCCGCGCCCCGATCTGCAGGTCGCCGCCCATCGGGCCGCTCAGCAGGCACTCGACGTCGAGCCCGACCTGGCTGCGCAAGCGAGCACCGGTCGTGCCGGTGGCAACGAGCGTGTGGCGGGACAGCACATCGCGAAACTCCTGCGCCAAGGCGACCATGCGGTCCTTCATCAGATCGTGCGCGATCAGCGCGATGCTGGGGCGATCGCGCTCAGTCATCGTCGCATCATCCCGTTGACCCTGAGGCGCTCGCATTCTGCTCAACCGTCCAACGGACGACGCACTCGGCGAGGGCTTCGGGCGGCAGCAACGCGTCGAGCCGGAGCACCCCGGGCTCGCCGAGCGGCGATTCGAGCGCCTCGAACTGCGTCGCAACGAGGCCCTTCGGAAAGAAGTGTGCCGCTCGTTGCGCGACGCGCACCTCGGCCGACGCGGGATCGAGGTCGAGCCAGGCGAAGCGCAGCCCGGGTGACGCGCTGCGCAAGCGGTCGCGGTACGACGCCTTCAGCGCCGAGCACGTCAGCACCGCGCCGTCCGGCCGCAGTCGCAGTTCGGCGCCGAGCCGATCTAGCCAGTCGGCGCGGTCGGCATCGGTCAGCGCGATACCGTCGCGCATCCGCGCTCGGTTCGCCTCGGAGTGGAACTCGTCGCCTTCGACGAGCGGCAGGCCGAGGTGCTCGGCGACGACAGCCCCCACGTGCGACTTGCCGCAGCCCGAGACGCCCATCACCACCAGCGAAGTCATCGTCAGGCTCCGTCTGGTTGTGGGTCAGTCGGCCTTGATGCTGTTGGCCTTGACCACGTCGCCCCAGGTCTTGTACTGGTTGCGGGTCAGGGCCCCGAGCTGCTCGGCCGTACCACCGCCTGGCTCGTCGCCGCGGTCGACGATGCCCTTCGTGACGGTCGCGTCCTTCAGCGCGGTGTTGAGCGCGGTGTTCGCCTTCTTCACGATGTCGGCGGGCAGGTTAGGCGGGCCGTAGAGACCGATGAACGAGATGATGTTGAAGTCCTTGAGTCCGGCTTCGGCGGCGGTCGGCACATCGGGAAACGCCGGGACGCGCTTGTCGGTGGTGACGAGCAGCGGGCGCAGCTGGCCCGACTTGATGAACGGCGCGACGACCGAGGTCGCGTCGAACATCGCGTCGAGACGGCCGGCAATCAGATCGGTCATGGCCGGGCTGCTGCCCTTGTAAGGCACATGGTTCATCGTCGGACTGCCGAGCCGTTCGCGCAGCAGCTCCATCGTGACGTGAGGCAGCGCGCCGACCCCGCCGGTTCCGTAGTCGATGCCCTTGCCGGACTTGCCTTTCGCCTTGACCAGCTCGACGAAGTCGGCGTAGGTCTTGACCGGCGACGTCGCCGGAACTGCGAGCACGAGGGCCGATTGGAGCATCACGCCGATCGGCGTGAGCTGGCGCGGATCGATGATGCCGAGCGTGGTGTAGACGTGCGAGGCGATCGTCATCGAGCCGTTGCCGACGAGCAGCTTGTAGCCGTCGGCCGGCGCCTTCATCACGTCGACCGCCGCGATGTTGCCGTTCACGCCGGCCTTGTTGTCGATGATGACCGCCTGGCCGAGTGCGCCCTGCAGGCCGGCCAGCAGCACGCGGCCGGCGAAATCGGTCTGGCCGCCCGGCGGGAAGCCGACGACCATCGTCACGGGCTTGGTCGGCCACGTCGCTTGCGCCCAGGCGCTCGGAGCAGTGAATGCGGCGAGGCCGAGTGCGGCGGCACTCAGCAGGACAAGGCGGCGCGCGGCGGGATGTTGGGTGGTTCGCATGGAGTCTCCTTG